>JACPJY010000229.1 GCA_016187325.1 Rhodospirillales bacterium
AAGAGTGAAGCCCGGTTCCGCGCCGTCGTCGACCATTCGCCGGCGGCGATCGTGCTCAAGGATCTGAACGGCCGGTACCTCGTCGCCAACCGGCAGTGGCACAGCTGGTGCAATCCCGGCGGCCAGGACATCGCCGGCAAGACCGCGAAGGACGTCTTCACCAAGGATTTCGCCGACGAGATCGCCGACCATGAGAAGCGAGTCAAGGACAGCGGCTCGTCGTCGCTGCGGGAGTTCGAGACTGAATTTCCCGACGGCGTCCGGCGGGCCGCCATGACGGCGAAGTTCCCGCTCATTGGCCCGGACGGAAAACCGTTCGCCATCGGCGCCATCATCACCGACATCACCGAGCGCAAGCAGGCTGAACAAAGGCTCAGGGACAGCGAGTGGCGATTCCGCAACCTGATCGAGGGCTCGATCCAGGGCATCCTGATCAGCGCCGAGTCGGGCAAGCCTCTGTTCGGCAACCAGGCGCTATTGGACATCTTCGGTTTCGATTCGTTTACCGAGTTCTTCGAGCAGGAAAACCAGAGCGTCATCTTCGCGCCCTACGAGGTGAAGCGCCTCGAAGAACTGTTCGCCGCCCGGTTCAAGGACGAGGGCGTGGCCAGGGACTACGAGTTCGACGGGATCCGCCGCGACGGCTCGATCATCCGCTTGCAGGCGTCGTCGCGCGTGCTGACGTGGCGGGGCGTTCCGGCGATCCAAACGACGATCATCGATGTCACCGAGCGTTCGCATGCCCAGAAGGCGCGCGAGCGCCTCAGCCTCGCGGTCGAGAACGTGCCCGTCGGCATCGCGCTGTTCGACCGCGACGACCGGCTGGTGTTCTGCAACAGCCGTTACCGGCAACTCATGGTCATCATGGCCGACAAGCTGAAGCCGGGTGTGACGTTCGAGGAGATGCTGCGGACCATCATCGCGCGGGCGCCGGTCGAGGCCGCCCGCGGTCGTGAGGAGGAGTACATCCGCGAGCGCTTGGAAGAGCACGGCAACCCGAAAGGGCCGGTCGACCTCCGTCGTGCCGACAAGTGGCTGCGCGCCAACGAAACCCGCATGCCCGACGGCAGCATCTTCGTCATCGTCACCGACATCACCGAACGGAAGTTGGCCGAGGAAGCCCTGGTCGCCAGCGAAAAGCGACTACGCGGCGCCATCGAGAGCATGCAGGAGGGATTCGCGCTGTTCGACGCCGACGACCGCCTGGTCGCCGTCAACGACGTGTTCCGGCGCATCAACCCGGAGGCTCAGACGTTCCTCGAACAGGGCGTGCGGTTTGAAGACCTCATCCGCGCCAACCTCAAGAAGGGCCGGATTGTCTCGGCGATCGGCCGCGAGGAGGAATTCATCCGCGAACGGATGGCGCAGCACCACAACCCGACCGGCCCGATCATCCGTCAGTTCAGCGACGGGCACTGGTACATCCTTAAGGAAACCCGCACGCCTGACGGTGGCACCGCGCTTACTTTCACCGATATCAGCGAACTGAAGCGCGCCGAGGCGGCGCTGATGGAGAGCGAAGCCCGTTTCCGCGATGTCGCCGAAAGCGCCGGCGACTGGTTCTGGGAAATGGGACCGGACTTGCGCTTCACGTTCTTGTCGCAGCGGTTCTACGAGCTGTTCCCTGTCGCTAGCAACCGGATCATCGGCAAGACCCGGGACGAATTCGCCGGCGCCTCCCGCGATAATGATCATTGGCGCCGGCACTTGGACGACATCGCACGTCATAAACCGTTCCGCGATTTCGAATACCAGGTGTCGCTGCCGGACGGGCACGTGAAGACCATCCGCATCAGCGGCAAGCCGCTGTTCGACGCGGCCGGCACGTTCAAGGGCTACCGCGGCACCGGCACCGACGTCACCACCGAAAAAGAGGCTGAAGCCGCGGCGGCGAGGGCGCAGGCGAACCTTTACGACGCGGTCGAAAGCATCGACGCCGGATTCGCGCTATTCGACCGCAACGACCGGCTGGTGTTGTGCAACACGCGCTACCGGAAGCTCGACCCGAGACTGGACGATCTGGCGCGGCCGGGCACGCCCTTCGAGGACATCGTCCGCGGCGTGGCCAAGGCCGGCCTTTACCACGCTTCGATGGGGACACCCGAGGAAATCGTGGCGGAACGGATGCAATTCCACCGCAATGCGCCTTCCAGCCACGAGCAGCAGTACGCCGACGGCCGTTGGCTGGCGATCGACGAATACAAAACCCACGATGGCGGGACGGCGCTGTTGTGGACCGACATCACCGAGCGGCGGATGCTGGAACGTCAACTCGCGGGCGCGCAGCGGATGGAATCGCTCGGCAAGCTCACCGGCGGTGTAGCCCACGACTTCAACAATCTGCTGACCATCGTTCTCGGCAACCTGCAGCTGATGGAACCGCGCGTCGGCGACGATCCGAAGCTGAAGAAATACGTCCAGATGTCGACCGGCGCGGCGCAGCGCGGCGCCGAGCTGACCGGTCGGTTGCTCGCCTTCGCCCGCCGTCAGATGCTGGAAACCGCGCCCACCGACATCAACAAGCTGGTGTTTGGCATGGGCGCGCTGCTGCGGGGAATCCTCGG
>JACPJY010000148.1 GCA_016187325.1 Rhodospirillales bacterium
TAGGCCGCTATGGGTGCTCGCCTATATGGTACCCGACTGGCGGTGGATGGTGGCAGCAGAGACCAATCCGCTGCGCTTCGAGGTCGGACCGTGGTATCCCGCCGCGCGCGTATTCCGCCAGGAAAAACGCTGGGACTGGGCGCCGGTGATCAACAGCGTCGCGAGCGAGCTTAAGAAACTGGCGGCCGAAAAAGCCGGCAGCAAAAAACGCCGCTAGACCAACTCGACGTTGTCGCGGCGGATCAACTCGCCCTTCTTGACCGCGCCTTTCAACCGCGCCCCGATGACGCGGCGAACCTCGCCCGACGCAAACTCGGTGGCTGGCCGCGCGAACATCAGGTCGTCGCGGCCGATGACGTGGCCGGCCTTGAGATCGCGGGCCGCCACCACGCCCTTGCGGAACGCTTTGACGTTGCTGGCTTCTGAGGGCCGGCGCTCCTTGCCCCGGCGCCCGAGGCCGGCGCGGACGCGGGACGCGGCCTCGACCAGGCGCTTGAGGTCGTCGGGGTCGCAGGACAGTGCGTGGTCGCGGAAGTCGCGGCCAGTCTTGCGGTCGGTGAAGTGAGTTTCGATCACCGGCGCCCCTAAGGCGACCGCCGCCAGGCAGGCCTCGGGCCCGATCGCGTGGTTTGAATAGCCGACGCGCAGCCCGGTCCGCTCGGCGAGATACGGGATGCTGAGCAGGTTGATCTCCTCGATTGGCGCCGGATAGGCGGAGACGCAGTGCATCAGGATCAGCCGGTCGCGCACGTCGTCGGTGCCGGCCTCATCCTTGAACCAGCCGACCGCGGCGTCGACCTCAGCGGTGGTGGCGAGTCCGGTCGACAGGATCACCGGCTTGCCGGTCGCGGCGGCGACGCGGATCACCGGCTCGAAGTCGATGTCGCCGCTGGCGATCTTGATCGCCGGGAACAGCTCGGCCAGGAACGGCACCACGTCTTCGCTTACCGCGGTTGAGAATATCGGGAAGTCGTACTTCGCGGCTTCTTCCGCGAGCCGGCGAAAGCCCTTCTCGCCGAGATCGAAGCCGCGGATGCGCTCGAGCCGGGCCCGATCGGAGGCCGAGGCGTAGCGTTCGGGCGTGAAGGTCTGGAACTTTGCGGCGTCGGCGCCGGCCTCGCGGGCCAGCCTCAAGAGGTTGAGTGCGGCCTCCAGGCTGCCTTCGTGGTTGACGCCGATTTCGGCGATGATCGCCACGTCGCGGTCGAGGTCTTTGCCAAAAAGCTGCATAGGTGGTGTCGGCCCTGAAAGGCTTCAACATAACCGTTCATCGCCGATTTACCCGTCGGGTCGGCAACCGGCGTCGGCAGCGGCCCGGGAGCACACGCGGCGCTGGCTAATCCGCCTTGGCGTGCCGGTCGCCGCCACCTGCCCCGCCGTCGGCGGCGGTCAATTCGTCGGCCACCTTTTCAATACCACTCTCCAGGCTTTTCAACACCTTGGCTTGGTGGGCGACAAGCTTCTGGGTTTGTTTGAGGGCCTTGTAAATCTTGTCCTCGGCAACCAGTTTCTCGATCTCATCGGCGATCGGCCGGGTGCTCGGGCAGGCGTTGACGAATTCCTTGAGGAAATCGGCGAACAGGCCAAGATATTCCCCCTTCTTGTGCGGGAACATGTAGGCGCACTGCAGCGCGAAATAGACCCGCGACGCCGGAGTCGAGGTATCGGCGACCGATAAAATCTCTTTTTCGCGCAGGATTGCGGATTCGTTGTGGACCAGGATTTTGGCATTGGCGCCGATGTTCTCGAGCACGGCGCCATTGATCACCAACTTGTCGCCGGACTTGAAATCGAGCTTCAGGGGCACGTCGGGAATTCCTTGTCGATTGCGCGCGCGAAGGTGCGGTCGAACCTACTCCACTTCCACTACATAGTTCAATATCGGGGGAATTCTAGGGGTTTCGGCGAATTCCGCCGCCGTCGGCGACGGACCGCAACTTCTTGACCGCCTCCGGGGCATTTCGGATACTCGGCGTTCGTGGGCAAAATCCGGGCCGTGCCGATCGGCATCGACGGGGACTTTTCAGGCGGTCTACTGCCGACACGGACCTTCCGGACACGGACAGCGGGGCATGGTCGAACCGGCCTACCATTACGAACAGAGTTGGACGGTAGCCGAGGAACAGGCGTTCCAGCTTTCCCAGGCGGCGATTCGCGTCGACCAGGCGCGGCGGGTCAAGGACAAGAACCCGGCGGCGCTCGTCGATGCCTTGAACCGCAATGTCGAGATCTGGGTGGCTCTGCGCTCGATCGTCATGCGCGAGGACTGCAGGCTCGCCGACGAGGTCAAGCAGAACCTGACCAAGCTGGCGCAATTCGTGGCCGACCGCACCTTCGCCGATGGCGAGATCGCGAACACCACCCTGGATGCCCTCATTAACATCAATTTACAGATTTCCGAGGGCCTTCTCGAAGGGTTGAATAGGCCTTGATAGCAAGAAACTAAGGGTTAAGATTCCCGGAGTTCCGCGGCGACACGCCGGGTCCAAGCAAAAAAAGATTTACTTTTCCAGCGGTTTCCGCTAGACAAGGGGCACGGTAGCTTTGGTGCCACCGGGCGATGACCGCCCGGAAAACACCGGGGTGCGGGATAAAACATCCCGTCAATAAAACTCTAGAAAGGAGTTTTTGACATGTCAGACGTCACTCTGTCGGCTGCAGTACGGAGCAGCCTACTTTCACTCCAAAATACCACCACCCTGATCGACCGGACGCAGAACCGTCTGTCGTCGGGCCTTCGCGTCGCGAGTTCGATCGACGACCCGGTGGCGTTCACCCTGACCGATAGGGCCTTCGACTTCACCGAGAAGAAGGACAGCATCGACCAGGGCGTTTCGACGGTGACCGCGGCGATCGACGGCATCGACGCGATCGAAGCCATCGTCCGCCAGCTCAAGGGTGTCGCCAACAGCCTGAAGTCGGCGACCGGCACCCAGTTCTCCGACCTGATCACCCAGTTCAACGACCTCCGGACCCAGATCGGCTTGCTCGCCGACGACGCGTCCTATCAGGGCACGAACCTGGTGAACAACACCACCGAGACGCTGACCGTGAGCTTCTCGGAAAAGACCGGCAGCTTGCTGACGGTGAACGCGGTGAACGTCCGCGAAAGCGGCCTGAGCATCAATACCGTGGCCATCGCGTCGGGCGATTCGGCGGGAGCCTTCAACTACTCCGCCGACACCAACGCCTTCACCAACGGCTTGCTGTCGGCTGGCGATACGGTCATCGTCACTTATCAAGGCTCGGCGCGGACGCTGTTGGCGACCACCAACGACGACGCGACGGTGTCGTTCGTCTACGGCACCGTGACCATCTTCGTCGCCGGCAACACGGTGGATACCAACTCTTTCTCGGCCGGCGACACGATTACGCTGCTCATCGCCTCCGCCGCCGCCTTGGCGGCGGGCGGAACGGCGGGCGGTAGCGTGTCCACCGGCGCTGCTGTGTCCTATGGCGTGGTTGTCGCCGCCCTCACGCAAGCGGGAACCGCCATCACCGACGTCGCGGCCAACGACACCAACTACATACTGATCGGCAATTCGACCCAGGTCGACGCGGTCATCACCGAGCTCGACAGCGCCTTGACGACTCTCCGTTCGAACGCCCAGACGCTGGGCTCGAACGTGGCGTTGCTGCAGACCCGCCTCGACTTCACGGAAGTCTACATCAATACCCTGGAGACCGGCGGGTCGAAGCTGACGCTGGCCGACATCAACGAGGAAGGCGCCAACCTGCTGGCCTTGCAGACCAGGCAGCAGTTGGGCATCAGCGCTCTTGCCTTCGCCGGTCAGGCGGAGCAAGGCATCCTGGCGCTGTTCCGGTAAGCTATTACGGGGTCTTCGGATACGTTTCCGTAGCAGCCTTGCCAAGGCAGACAAAAACCCGCCGCCTCCGATCCGGAGGCGGCGGGTTCGCCTTTTCGGGAGCAGCTATCCTCCCGCGTTCCGCGTCCCCACCCATCACCCGGCGCCGATGGCTACGGCATGATGGCGGCTGCCGTCAGCGACCGCCCGCGACCAATTCGGCCAGCGCGCCGGCCACCTCCTCGACCACCGGCGGCCAGTCGCGCGCATGCTGCTGGCGGAACAGTCGCATGGTCGGGTACCAGGGGGTTGCCGCGCCGTCGCGGCCCCAGCGCCAGTCGGCGACCCGCGCCAGCAGCACCCACACCGGCTTGCCCAGCGCGCCCGCCAGGTGCGGCACCGCGGTGTCGACGGCGATCACCAGATCCAGCGCCTGGATGGCGGCGGCGGTGTCGACAAAATCCTTAAATCCACTGCCGAGGTCCGTCACCTTCGCAGCGAGACCCTGGCTTGCGACCTCGGCGACGGCGGCGCCGACCTGCAGGCTGTAGAAGGCGACCCCGGCGACGTCGAGCAATGGCCGCCAATCGGTGAGCGACATCGAGCGGTTGGCGTCGTCGTCGTGCTCGGGGTTGCCGGCCCACACCAGCCCGACGCGGACGGCATCTTCGCCGCCGGCAAGTTCGGCCGGCTCGGGCGGAATCACGTAAGGCCCCGCGGGGGCGTCGGCGAAAGCGTCCAGGCCGAGCAGGTGAGGCAGACTCATCAGCGGCGCATAGGTGTCGAAGGTCGGCGGGGTTTCGCCGAAGGCCACGGCGTCGGCGACGCCGCGGGCGCGCCGCGCGATGCCGACGAGGCCGGCATGGCAGCAGACCACGACCCGGGCGCCGCGCGCGGCTGCCGACTCGGCGTAGCGGAGGAAGTGGACGACGTCGCCCTGGCCCTGTTCGCCGTACACCAGCACCGTTTTGCCGGCGATGTCCCCGCCTTGCCACGGCGGTCGTCCGGAGGCAGCGAACGGCAGAGTATGGACCCGCCGCCGCCACTCGACCTCGGCCAGTCCTTCCCGCAGACGGCCGGCGTGCAGCAACGCCTGGCCTAGGTTGAAATGCGCGAGCACGCTCGCGGGATCGAGGGCGACCGCCCGTTCGAGCGCGGCGATGGCGGCGCCCGGGTCGCCGGCGCGGATATCGGACAGGCCAAGGTTGATCCAACCCTGGACGAAGGCGGGGTCGATCTTGGCGGCGAGGCCGAAGCAATATTTGGCCTGCGGCATCCGGCCGAGCCGGAAATTGACGGAGCCGAGGTTGAGCAATGCCAGTTTGTTTTCCGGGCGGAGCGAGGCGGCGCTTTCGCACGGCGCCAACGCCTCGGACCACATCTTCTTGTCCGAATAGGCGCGGCCGAGGTTGAACTGGGCGTCGGCGTGCCAGGGGTTCATCGCCACCGCCCGCGACCATTGCGCGATCGCGTCGTCGAGCTTGCCCATGTTCTGCAAAACGATGCCGTAATTGTAGGCGACATCCGATCGTTCGGGGAATTCGCTGATTGCCTTCTTGAACAGCGCCACGGATTCGCTGTAGAGGCCCATCTGGCCGGTCACCACCGCGAGCAGGTAGCGCGCCTCCGGGTCATCGTTCCTGTCGATGCGCCGGCGGCAGGCTTCGGAGGCTTCCTTAAGGGCGCCGTTGCCGATCAACTCTCTGATGGCCGCGATCCGCATGATCCGGGCCATATCCGACTCCGTTCGCTGGCCGGCGTCCAAAACATGGCTGGCCGGAAAACGCTAGGCGCGAGCCGCCGTCGCGACCGGTTTTTTCGCGCTCTTCTTGCCCGGTTTCTTCGGCTTCCGCCGTTTTGCCGCGTCCTTAGAAAGCGTGCCGAATTGCTTCTTGGCCTCCCGGCGGAGATAGTCGATGGCGACCTGTATCTCTTCGCGCGCGATCTTCTCGAATTTCCGCACGTCGCTCTTGGGCAGGCGGCGTGCGTAATACTCGAAGGCCATGAGGATCATCATCAGCGTGCCGCGGAAGACCAGTGCCGGCCCCCCCGTCCCCGGCTCGAACCCCATTTTCGGACTCAAATGCGCCATGACCTCGGTCAGATAGCCGAGATCGTCGTAATTCTTGCGGTCTAGCATCAGGGTTTCCGCGTTATCGAGCCAGGCGTCGAACGCTTTCTGCATTTTGTTGTCGTTCCAATGGGCGTCGAACTCCTTGCTGGAATAGACTGGAAAATTAACGACGATCTCGTCGATGACCGGCTGTTTCCCACCCGGCAGATCCTTGAGCCGGACAAGCTTGGACGGCATTGGCAGCATGCCTTCTATCCGAGAGCCGTTGCTGCAGTTGTAATAAGCGCGGCCGAGCGCATAACTGCGGATCGCCCTTTCCGCCGCGTCGCGGGTCCAGTACATGCCGTCGGAAGCCATGCAATTGCCGCCGAAATTCCCCGGCACCGGGATGTTGTAATTCTGCGGTCTGTGAATGGCGCCCTTGGTGTACTGGTAGGCGTACTTGGAATGATGCCTTTCCGGCCCCTGGGTGGTGCCCATGTCGGTACCGAAGAAGTAAAACGTACGAAACCCGGCCTCCTGGGCGAACGACAGGCTGGCGTTGACGACGGTCGGATTGGGGTTTCCGATGCAGCGCCTGTCGGTATCGCAGAATATGGGAAAAGGACTTAGCGAGCCGCGGAAGTAATAGAGCACCTCATCGAATACCGGCGGCACCTGTATGTCGACGGTCGTCGACGTGACCAGGCGTACCTTCGAAATATCGTGATCCTCGGCAACCTGCGCTATCAAAGGATAGACGTCGATATTCTCGGTCTCCATCTGGAAATCCGGCAGGATACCGTTGAGGACCAGCGGCCGCAGCGCCGAGCCGCTGGAGACGATGATCGCCTTGTCCTGGTTTTCGCGGATGAAGTCCAAATCGTCGTCGAGCGACGGCCCGTTGCCGATCACGAACACCGGCGCCTCGATCCTTGATTTCTCCGGCCGCATGTAGACCCGTTCCTTGCCGGAATAGAGGTTGTGGTGGGTATTCCCGATCATCAAGGTCTCGTCGTAGAAGAACCCCAATCCGGCGACGATCAGGTTCCTGTCCTCGACAAGCTTTTTCAGCGCCGCATTGAAAACCGGGTTGTTGTAATGGGTATAACAGGTTGAGCCATCGACGCTCATCGGATTGATGCCGCGCAACCAGCCGCGGATTTGTTGACTGAGCACCATTGGTCTGTTGTCGACGAAGATCATCAGCAGCCCCTCGTGGTCGTCGATGACGTCAAACAGCCGCGTCCAGTCGAACACCTCGAGCGAATGGACCAGGAACTCCAGGTTCGGCTCCAGAATCGCCAACGCCTTGCATTTGGTGCGCTCGACAAGCTCATACAGATGGCCGCCGAGGCCGAGGCCCATCACATAAAGGAAATAGCTTTCGTCACTGCTGTGGCCGACGCTGAATTGGAGGCCTGCCTTGGTACTGCGTTTTAGGACGTTGTAGACGAACTCGCCGGCGGTCTTGTCGAACTGCTCCGGTTGCAGCGGCGCCAGCGGCATGCGCTGGGGGTTTTTCCAGAACGCCTTCAGCTGGTTGGCAACAAATTCATCGTGGCGCTTGTTGTAAAAGTACCGCCCCTCGAAAAGCGTGTCCGGCTGGCCATCGTCGAGGACCGCCAGCTTTGACAGCGGCGTGTAATTCCGCACCAAGGCATACATTGCCGGCGCCCGTTGTTCGATACATGCCAGGTTCTTTTCCTTGAGCCGCGCACGCACCTTGGGATCGCGGAGGTCGAGTTTTCGCGGGCGGCGGACTTTCTTTGCCGCCTTGGCCGGTTTCTTGCCGATCCTGGCCTTGGCTTTGGTCTGCTTGCGGGTCCACTCCGTGGTCGATTTCGCACCCTTGTGGCGGGCGCGGGGAGTTGTCCCGGCCGTGCGCCTGGAGGCGGATTTCCTTGCGGCGGTATCGTTCGGCATCGTCCGGGGATTACTTGAAATCGCGGTTCCAGCAGGTCGCGCTACCATACAATGACATAGGCGGCAGACGTTAACATTCAGTATATCGGCATATCGGCGTCCAGCCGATCGCCGGCGACGCCATCGTTGCCCCAAGGCTCCGCGACAGGTCAAAAATTGCCCCCATCGGCGGTTACTCAGGGTGTGACGGCCGTCACACTAACTAATTGTATAAAAAGAATAAATTGATTTTTCTGCGGCGTTGTGGTAGGCTTCACCAAGGTTAGAAAGACCGCTCATGGACGGACAGAATGGCTGAGCTTTTCCCTCTCGGCGCCTCGCTCGCGAACCTAGCGACCGCTGCCGCCGCGCCGAATTTTGAATTGCAATTCAGTCAGTTGCAAAACACGATCATCCGTCGTGTCAACACCGAAATTGCGCGCGTCAACAACACCGGGGCGAGCAAGCGCTTCGAGATCGAGAAACTGCAAAAAGATGGCTTGAAGCTTGCTGATGCGCTGCCGTTGATCCAGGCCTATCGGGAAGGCAACAACAACAACCTCGGCCAAATTGAACTGCTGCAAGAGGATGCGGCGGCACTCGCCGCAAGCCTCGGCACCGACGACGTCGACCAGGCCGAGGTCGACGCCTTCAATGCCCAGCGCGACCTGATCGTAGAGAAGCTGGACAACCTTTTCATCTTCATCCATCCCGATGTAGTCGACGGCAAGGCAGTCCAGTTCCTGAAAGAGCAGGTCGACACCTTGAACGCGCTCACCCCGGTGGTCGGCACCCAGGCCGACAACCAGGCCGTGATCAACGCGGTGGCGACATTCCAGGATCAGCTGGATACCGCGTTCACGGTCACCCAAAACACGGTCGATGTGGCCCTCAGGCTGGAGCTGGGCATCCAGAGGAAGCAGGCCGAGGTCCTGACCGAATTCGAGGAATTGACGACCGTCGAGCAGGCCCGCAAGGCGCAGGAAATCGAGAACATCAAGATCGATTTTGCCAACCTTCTGACCGCCATCTCGCTAACGTTCGAAGCCAATAAGAGTTTCGCCCAGGAGCTCAACAAGTTCCTCACGCCGTTCGTGCCGGAACCGGGCTCGATCCTCAATATTTTCACCTGATCGTGCCGGCCCGAGCGGGACGCGAATGGGCGCGGCAAAGGCTATTTGCCGCGTCTGGCTTTCCTAGCCGGCGATT
Source organism: Rhodospirillales bacterium (assembly GCA_016187325.1). Taxonomy (GTDB): domain Bacteria; phylum Pseudomonadota; class Alphaproteobacteria; order Rhodospirillales; family Casp-alpha2; genus JACPJY01. The sequence continues at coordinate 8,974 of JACPJY010000148.1, forward strand.
TCTGCTTCGTTGGCCGTTTCTTGCCTTTGGCAGGGCGTCGGCCAGCTGTGGTCGCGGCTGGCTTGTCCCATAGCACCGAATTTCCGCCTGATGGTGCCGCGGCGGCAGCCTTCGCCTTGGCCACGGTCGCGACGTAGATTTCTTCCAGCGACTGGACGAAGCGTTTCGGCGAAAATAGATCCGAGGTGGCGACCGAGTCGCGAAGCTGACGCCGCGTCGCCGCCAGGGCATCTAGATCTCTAGCGAATGACGCCGCCAGCCTCGCCATGTCGTCGGGGCCGTCGCAAATCCACTCAGGCCGGCCGGCGGAAGCGAGCAGGCTGGCGCCGATTTGACTGACCCGCCGCATGCCCTTGCGGCTGAGCACCGGCACACCCATCCACAGCGCCTTGCAGATGTTCAGCCGGCCGGCGACGGGGTAAGTGTCCAGCAACACGTCGATGTGGCGGAAGAACTCGATCTTCAGGCGATCCTCCGGCTGCGCGTCCCAGAACATCACCCGGTCGGCCATGCCGAAATGACCGAACAGGTCGACCAGCCGGTCCTTGACGGCGGGAGCGATGGTGTCGACGTCGCCGAGCAGCAGCTTCGAGCGCGGTGCTGCGCCGAGCGCCCGCGACCACAACGCCGCCGCCTCCGGCGTCAGCCGTGCCAGGTCGCAAAGGCCGCCGAACGTCAACCGGTCCGCCGATCGCGCCGGAAGCTCGCCGACCTTGGGCAGGAACGTAAACGGCGACAACGCGAACAGGCCGTGCTTCATCGGTGCAGTACGCTGGCCATCGCCGACCGACGCTTCGTCGGACCGCTGCGTGACGCCGTCCGACAGCACCACGTCGATGCCGTGCACGCCGATCCCGTAGGGCGGTTCCAGCCACGCCAACTGCACCGGCGCCGGCCGGGCCGCGACCAGTCCGGCTCGGTTGCCCTGGGTATAGCCGCATAGATCAACCAGGACGTCGATCTCGTCGCCGTTTATGATCAATTCCATGACCGAATCCTGGATGTCGAATATCTCGCGCCAGGACCCTGTATGCGACTGCAGATCGACACTGACCGTATCCTTGACAATGGACTGCTGATAGCCAACGATTTCGAACCGCTTTCGGTCGTGATTGGCGAACAGGGCGGCGATGAATCGCGCCTGCTCGGAGTCATAAAAGACGTTACACAGATAAGCGACCCGGATGCGGTCGCGTTGCGTTCGACCGCGATGAATTTTCAACTCCGATCGCGGCAGGGTGGCGATGCGCGCCGCCAAGTCGTCGCGTAGTTCGACACGAACCGGCTCCAGTGAATCGGGAAGGAAGTCGGCGTCGAGGAGCGCTGCCGTCGCCCGGTCGACGGATTCGGGCTCGAGGTCGAGCGCCCTCCTATGACAGACCAGCGCTTCGTCGAACCGCCCGAGATGGCATAGGGTCGAGCCGAGCCCGCTGGGGTTGTCGGCGTTCTTGCGATTGAGATGCGTAGCGGCGTGGAACGCGCCGGCCGCCTTGGCGTAGTTGCCGAGCTTTAGATGGCACTTGCCGAGCAGCGTATAACAAAGGTCGTGCTGATCGTTCTGCTTCAGCTCCAGCTCGCAGCTCCGGATGGCGTCGTCGATCTTGCCGGCGTTGAAAGACATCATCGCGCTGACGAAATGCCGTGACGGTTGGATTCGGTCCAAGGCCTCGAAATAGTTGGACAGCTGGTTCGGAATGAGCGGACTGACGTAGGGGTCGGAATCCAGCGTCGTCGACAGCTTGGCGAAGTAGAGACCGTCTGACAGCTTGCCGGTTACGGTGTAAAGGATGGCCAGGCAATCCGCGTATTCCCGGCAATCGGGATCGCGTTCGTGAGCGGAGTCGAACAATTTGATGGCATCACCGAAATTGTTCTGCGAGAAGGCGTACAATCCGAGCAGGAAATAGCCGATCGGGTCATCGGGCGATTCGCGCATCATCTGTTCGGCCCGCTCGATCGCCTCGGTGCCCTTACGCGCGGCGATCAGCTGGTTGACTTCGACCAGCTTCTTCACCAATTCCCTATCGTTTTTAGGTCGCTTCATTGCCATGTCCGCCGCTGTGTGCCGGGCCGCCATCGGTGCGGGCCGATCGTCGATAGGCAATTGTTATCATGCCTATCGGGGCGCCGTTCAAGCAGATTTGGCTGGCCCTCCCGAACAGATCGGTGCGGCGCTGCCAAGATCGAAAAGGCATAACCTCGCACCCGCGGGTCCGCTCGTTGAGATAGGTGGTCGACGGGGGAAACTTCGAACCGTCAGGCTTCGGTCTTGATGTGAGTCGGCGTCGGCGGCGCCTTCTTCTTCCGCTCTTCCTTGGCCGCTTTGACGACCGGGTCCTCGGGCATGTTGAGAAGCCCCGACGCGATATTGCGGTTGATGTCGATGAGGGTGCTCAATGCCTCCGCCGTCGGCTTGAACAACGCGCCGACGGTGTGCTTGTCGACGAACTGGCACAGCGTCAGCATGTTGCGTCGAATCTCGGGGTCGAGGTCCGGGCGTTCTTG
>JACPJY010000234.1 GCA_016187325.1 Rhodospirillales bacterium
ATTCGTATCGACCCCATGCCTAGCTGGTCACGGCCGGTCGGCGGGCGTTGATCCGGAAAGGTCGCCATCCGTCGCGCCGTCAATGGGCGGTCTTGCCGCTGCGCTCCACCATGACCTTGACCTCCTCGTAGATCTGCATCCAGGTGGTGGCGCTTTCGACATTGCCGGCATGCCGCAATTCCTCGACGCGCTTTTTGGCCTCGGCCGGCGCGTCGCCGCCGAACCGATCGATGAAGTTCTTGGCGGCGACGGAAATCCTTGGATCTTTTGTCATTAGCTCCCCGCACATCGAACACGGCGCCGCCCACCAACGCCGGCGAAGAATAAAACGCATTTGGCTCGGCAAGGGGTCCATGTCACATCGCGTTCCAGGCAACCTCATGATGGATCGGCGGAAACGGTAAAACGGCAATCGCGGCAACGCCTTGACCATAGTCAAGCAAGGCCGCCGGGGCTGTCGGGCGCAGCCTTGCGGCGGTGCGGCAAGTCCCTGACGCGGAAAGGGTTTGAGATAAGGGTTTGCGCGTATTACATTTTACTCGATGTACTTTCGGCCCGAGGGAGGCCGATCCGGAAGCACCGCCAAACCGGCCGCCATCGCGGCGCTCCGGCCTCTAAGGGATGCATGATGATGGAAGGCTCCAGATCCTCCAGCAGCAACAGTTGCTTCACCTGCCAGACGCGCGGGCGGACGGAGTGGTGCGTGCTCACCGACGAGGAGTTGAAGCTGTTGGACAAGGGCAAAGTCTCCCGCGACTACCTGCCGGGCGAGGTGATCTTCCACGAGGCCGACGCCTGCCAAGGCATCCACTGCATCGAAAGCGGCTTGGTCGGGGTGCGCAAGATGAACGCCAACGGCCAGGAAATCCTCCTCCGCCTCGGCTATCCAGGCGACACCCTCGGCTACCGGTCGATGCTCTCCGGCGACGACCACAACAACAGCGCCGAGGCGTTGGAACCGTCGGAGATATGCTTCATCGACGCCGCCACCGTACGCACGCTCTTGACCAGGAACCCGACGCTCGGCCTGCGTTTCCTCAACCACGCCGCCACCGACCTTAGCGCCGCCGAGGACAAGGTCCTGCAAAGCACGACGCTGCCGGTTCGCGCCCGCTTCGCGCACCTGCTGCTGGTGCTGAAGGACCGCTACGGCGTCGTCGGCGAGGACGGCGCGATGGTCCTCGAACTGCCGCTGTCGCGCCAGGACATGGCGGCGATGATCGGCATCCGTCCGGAATCGATGTCGCGCACCATCCGCAGCTTTGAGGACGACGAGATCGCGCGTTTCACCGGCCGCCGCGTCCACGTCCGCAACATCGACGACCTGATCGAGGAGCTGGAGCTGGCGGAAGGCCTGTAGGCCGCTGCCACGCCTTGGCGCCGGGCCGAAAGGAAAGACGGGACCGCAAGGTCCCGTCAGTTTTTGGGATGCATGTCGTCTTGGGAACGAGGAGCCAGGGGGCGGCCTCTCATGTAGTCCCTTGGGGGAGGGACGTTCCTCGAAACCGTCGCCATCCTAGTCGGCCCGGCCGCGCGCCGCCTTGACCATGATCAAGAACCGCCGAAAAAGCCGGCCCGATCGGTCGCCGGTCGGCGCGGCCTATGGCGCCGGCGACTCGGCCGGCGGCACGACCGGCGTCTCGCTCTCGGCCGCCTTGCCCCAGGCCATGATCTCGCCGAGGCCGGCCTCGAAGCGCTCGCGCCTGTCGTCGTCGGACGGCCGCGCGAAGCGGCGCACCATCGCCTTCTCGATCTCGGCCCAGTCGGCGGGCGTCAGGAGCTTGCGCGCGGCCGGGAACAACAGCACCTCCTCCATCTGCATGTGGCGCCGCGAGAAGGCGAGGAAATCGTTGGCGAGGTCGACGAACCAATCCCGCGGCAGCTGCTCGTCCTCGAGCACGTTGGCGAGCGCGGTCGCGAACCGCCGGGTGAACGCCGCCAGCTTCTCGTGCTCCTCGGCGAGATCGCCGATGGATTCGGCTGCCGCCGGGTCGCGGGCCTTGAGCTTCCTGAACACCAGGTCCTCCTTCGGGTGGTGGACCTGGTCGGGGTAGGCGAGGCAATAGTCGAGGATCTTCTGCACCAGCTCGTAGTCCGGGAGCTCGCCGTTCTTGAACGTCATCAGCTCGCGGCCGAGCAGGTCGTAAAGGCGGGCCATGTTCATGTGGTCGTCGTGCAGGTCGTCGAGGATTTTCGGCATCGGATGGCCTCCCGTCAGGGGTGGCGTGATCGGCGATTCTAGGCGGCTGTCGCCGGCCGGCCTTTGACCGCGGTCAAGGGCGCCGCCCTTGATCGGCGGGAACACGGTCAGCGAATCGCCCGCCTTCAGTCGCCGCCGGCGCCGCTCGGCGGCGGCCACCGGCTCGCCGTTGACCAGCGTCGCGTAGGCCTCGTCGGCGGCAAGCCCCAGCTTGGCGAGCACGTCGGCCAGGCTCGCCCCGTCCGCGGCCTCGATGCTGCCGTCGCCCGCGTCGTCGAAACCGGGCGGCGGCGGGCCGTCGACGGAGATCAGCTTGACCGGGATTCTCATCCCAGCCGCCTCATCCCAGCCCGAGCCGCTTCAGCGTCTTCGCCGTCGGCCGGCCGTCGGCGTCCCAGCCGCGCAGCCGGTAGTACTCGGGCAGCATCTCGGCGAGCCCGGCGACGCGGCCCTTGCCGGCGCCGGTCTTGGCGGCCTCCTTGAGCACGCGGGCGGGCAGGGTGTCGTCGGCGGCGGTCAGCCCGGCCGCCAGATTGAACCGCCGCTCCAGGTTCCAGATCCGCTCGCCGACTTCGATTAGCCGCTCCGCCTTCCAGCCGCCGCCGAGCGCGGCGTCGAGCTGGCTGGCGTAGTCCTCGAGCTCCCAGGCGTTGCGGGTGAACAGGCACAGCCCCGTCGAATCGATGGCGGCGACCACGTCCTGGCTGTCCTTGACGATCTTCGCCTTGCCGTCGGTGGCGACGCGGGCGAAGTCGTCGGTGAACGGGCTCGCCTTCAAATGGCAGGCGCCGCGGTTGGAGGTGGCATAGGCGAGTGCCATGCCCTGCATGGCGCGCGGGTCGTAACCCGGGAATTCCTGGCCCTTGACGGTCATCGCCAATTCCGGCCGCCGGTACTTGTCGCACAGGCGCTTGGCGCCCAACCCCAAGTCCTTGCCGAAGCCCTCGCCGCGCCCGGTCAGCTCGGCGGCGCGCACCAACGCCTCGGCGGAACCGAAATTCAGCTTCAACCCGCCGGTGTCCTTGGCGGTGATCGCGCCCACTTCGTAAAGCTCCATGGCGGCGGCCACGGTGGCGCCGAACGAGATCGGGTCCATGCCCTGCTCGTTGCACACCGCCGACGCGTAGGTGGCGGCCTCGATGTCGTCGACGCCGCACATCGGCCCCAGCGCGAACGCGGATTCATATTCCAGCCCGCCGACGGCGCCGCCGTACTCGGTGTTCTGCTTGCCCTTGACGCTGAAGTGCGAGGGGTCGATGCGGGCGACGCGGCCGCAGGCGATGGTGCAGCCGAAGCACGCCTTGTTGGTGACCAGATTGGCGCGGCCGTCGCTTTTGCGCTTGGTCCGCATGGTCTTGGCGTTGATGCGGCCGGCGCCTTCGAACGTCACGTCGCGGCAGTTGCGGGTCGGCAGCGAGCCGTAGGCGTTGGTGACGTCCATCATCGCCATGGTGCCGTGGACGGCGAGGCGGGTGCGGCTGGGGTTGGCCTCGAGCTTGGCGCGCGCCGCGGCGACCGCCTTCAGGAACGCCGCCGGCCTGGCGACCGCCACGCCCTGGGTGCCGCGCACGGCGATCGCCTTCAGGCGCTTGGCGCCCATCACCGCGCCGACGCCGGAGCGCCCGGCGGCGCGGTCGCGGTCGTTGATGATGCAGGCGAAGCGCACGCCCACCTCGCCGGCGACGCCGATCGAGGCGATGCGGAGCTGCGGCTCGGAATGGCGGGCGCGCAGCATATCCTCCGTCTCCCAGGTCGAGCGGCCCCAGACGAATCCGTCCGCCGGCAATATCTCCGCCTTGTCGTCGCGGATCAGCAGATACACCGGCGTTTTGGCCCGGCCCTCGACGATCACCATGTCCCAGCCGGCCATCTTCAGCTCGGCGCCGAAGAAGCCGCCGCAGTTCGAGCACGCGATGGCGTTGGTCA
>JACPJY010000235.1 GCA_016187325.1 Rhodospirillales bacterium
AGGCATTAGGTGCCCGCCCGCTCTCCGTTTCGAGAGTCCGGGAACTCGCGGAAGCGAGTGGTGCCGTCGCGGGCGATGGCGTCGGTCAGGCCGACCTCCCAGGTGAGATATTCCCGCATTTTCGCCTCGGTGCCTTCGCTCAGGTCATAGGGCCGGTACCAAATGTCCACCGGCTGATCGAGGGCGTCCTTGAAGCCGGTCGCGAGCGGCTCCCCGGCCGCCTTCCAGGCCGCCGTACCGCCCTCCAGCACCATCACCTGGCGCCCCGGCTCCCTGGCGTCGGCGGTGGCGAGGCGGGCCAGCACGCCATCGGGCGAGGTCAGCACCGCCAGCGCGCCCACCGGCAGGCCCTTCAGGTTGCCCGGCATATGGGCGCGGATGGCGAAGCGCGACGCCGGGATGTGGCCGGCACGATGGGCGCGGCTGTCGGCCAGATCCACCACTACCGCGCCGCCGCCGACCATGCGCGCCGCCAGCTCCTTCGGCGTCAGCGTCGGCGGGTCGACGGCGTCGAGGCCGAACACGCGCGGCTGGTGCGCGCCCTGGACCAGCGGCCCGGCGCTGAGGGCGTCCTTCAGCACGTGGACGTCCCAGCCCATCTGCAGCAGCCACGACGCGGTCATCTTGGCGCGCACACCGTTGTCGTCGGCGAGCACCAGCCGCGCGCCGCGCACGGCGACGGTGCGGTCGGTGGCCTGCACCAGCTGGCCGCCCGGCGCCGGCTTGGCGCCTTGCAGGTGGCCGGCCTCGTACTCGGCCGGATCGCGCACGTCCAAGAGGTAAAGCGTGCGGGTCTTGTCCTTGCGCCATTGGGCGAGGGTCGCGGCGTCGATCTCGCTGACCCGGAATCTCCTGGCGATCCGGTCGGCCGCGGCGCGGGCGAGCGCGAGCCCCCTGTTGGAGACTTCCGGGAAGTGGCGGGTCTCTCCGCGCTCCAGCTCGAAGCCGGCCAAGTGCCAGCCCATGGTGCCGTTCTCCAACGCCACCACCTTGTTGGCGATGCCGGCGTTGATCAGCGACTGGGCGCCGATGATGCTGCGGGTGCGGCCGGCGCAGTTGACGACGACGGTAGTCGCCGGGTCGGGTGCGATGTCGTGGATGCGCAAGGCGAGCTCCGCCCCCGGCACGTCGATGCCGCCCGGGATGCACATGTTGCGGAACTCGTCCATCGGCCGGCTGTCGACGATCACCAGCTTGTCGCCCCGGTCCCGCATCGCCTTCAGCTCGGCGGCCGTGATGTGGGGCGTGGCGTAGCGGGTCTCGATGAACTCGCCGAACGCCTTGCTCGGCACGTTGACGCCGGTGAATACCTCTAAGCCGGCCGCCGCCCAGCCCTCGACGCCGCCGTCCAGATAGGCGAGGTGGCGGTAGCCGAAGCGCGCCAGCTTCTCGGCGCCGCGGCGGATCAGGCGGTCGCCCGGGCCGCCGGCGACCAGCACCAAGGCTGTGTCCTTGCGCGGCACCAAGTCGTCGATGCGCATCTCGATCCGGCTCAACGGCGCCGGCACCGCGAACAGCAGGTGCCCGTCGCCGAAGGTGCCCTCCTCGCGCAGATCGAGGATGGCGAGCTCGCTACCTATTTCGATCATGGCCTTGAGGTCGCGGGCGGCGACGGCCCGCAGGTCAGGCGACGAATTGGGGCTCATTTCAGATCGGCTTGATGTTCTGGGTCGCCGGGAACACCTTGTAGGTGCCGGCGCGGGTGTCGTACATGACGCGCTGGTGCAGTTGCTCGAGCGCCAGGCCGTACATGTGGAGGTGCACGGTGTTCGTGGTGCCGGTGACGAAGATGGAATGGATGTCGTCGGGCATCAGGGTAACGCCGGTGCCGGGGCTGACCGTCGCCTCGCCGATCTTCGCGAGCGTGCCCTTGCCGGGCCGGGAACCGTCGTCGGAGCGCCGGTAAAACACATTATGCTCGTCGCCGTGGACGCCGACGATCACCGCCCAGGTGGTGTGGTCGTGGGGGTGCACGCCCTTGCCCGGCACGCCGGTCGAGGCGTAAAGCGCGAAGCGGTGGTCCGGGTCCTCGCTGAGGCGATATATCACGCCGTTGCCTTCATGCGGCGCGACCGGGAAATGCTTGATCGGGAACAGCTCGCGATGGCGCGCGAGCTTCAGAAGCTCGGCCTTGATGGCCTCCAGCGTCGCCGCATTCACGCCCTTCTCGAGCTCGATCCGGCGCACCGCGGCGACCGTGTCCTTGACGGCCGTGTTACGTCGGTTGCGGATGTCGCCTGCCTGCGCGAAGCCGAAGCTTCGCTTCGGCGAAGGCAGGTCGTCGCGAACGTCCATGGGGGCCCCTCTCGGTATGCCCAAGATTAGCAAGCAAGCCCGGCCGGCGGCAACGGCCATCGGCGGACGGTAATATCTCAGCTCATCGTCGCGGGAATCAATGCCAGCCGGAATCCCTTGTATTTCTTGCGGAGCGCCATGCGGACAACGACGTATCCCCAAATCAGGCCGGCAATTCCTCCGGCGATACCCCCAACAATGCCGCTGGTTTCGCTCGAGGTGATGCCGATCATCGACAATATAAACCCGACCACGAACCCGGCGGCAAAGCCAAGCAAATAGCCGCCCAACATCCCGCGCCACATCAACAACCACCAAACACTCAGGACTCGATTCGGCGTTATTTCCAGTTCGTTCATGTCCCCCTCCTTCAATTGACGCGGCGGACGCACAAGGCCATCGAAATCGAGACACCATCCGCCGCCTCGGCAGCCATTGCACGATGTGTGCTCAGGCGGCTCCAGCTACACGTACAATTTTAATATAGGGAATGAATTGCAACCAGATGGTCGTTTCGGCGCCGCCTCACGCCCGGCGCTTCAGGCGCTTTTCCAGGTGCGGCAACAGCCCGCCGTCGGCGAGCATCGCCATTAGGTGGTCGGGCAGCGGCTCGCAGGCGAGCGTCCTCTTTTGTGTCAGATTCTCGGCGGTGCCGGCGGTCGGATCGACGCTCAGCCTGTCGCCCATCTCGATGCTGTCGGCTTCGGCGCATGCCAACGCCGGCAGCCCGATGTTGAGACAGTTGCGGTAGAAGATGCGGGCGAAGTTCCTGGCCAGCACGACGCGGATGCCGAGCAGCTTCAGGAACAACGGCGCCGCCTCCCGCGACGAGCCGATGCCGAGGTTGGCGCCGGCGACGAAAATGTCGCCCTCCTTGACGCCCTTGGCGAAGTCGGGGTCGAGCGCCCTCAGGCACTGCGGCGCCCCGGCGGCGAGCTCGGCGTCGGTGGTGCCGGCGTAGGAGCCGATCGGCGCCAACAGGTCGGTGTCGATGTTGTCGCCGTACTTCCAGGCGCGGCCTTCGATGGGTGCGTGCGTCATTCGGCAACCTCCGTTTTTCACCGCTCAGCGGATGCAGACGATCTCGACGCCGCAATCGACGTCGCGCCAGGCGCGATCCGCGGTCATGGCGGGTAGATCGAGGCGGCAGGCGAGCGCCAGGCAGGCGCGGTCGGCGAACGACAGGCCATAGGCCCTGGTGGCCGGCAGCAGCCGTGCCGCCGCAACGGCATCAGCCTCGACGAAATCGATGACCTCGACGACGGCTTCTTCCCGTAATTTCCGGTCGAGGTCCGTGATGTCGCGGCCGACGCGAACGAAACGCCCATACGCTTCCGATAGATTGACCGTCGAAATGATCGCGGCGCCGAACACCTCGCCAACAGGATCAGCGCCAGATTCCTCCAGAAGGTAGGCCAGCAACGCCGAGGCATCGAGGACGATCACCCCTTGGACTTCCGCCACTCTTCCTCCTCGCGCGCCGCCTCGCGGCGCCGTTCGGCAATCAGATCGTCGACCATGCCGGTCGGCGGCCGGCCGTCGAACATGTCGCGGACGAGTGCCTGCAGCCGTTCGCCGGCGCCGGGCCGGACGCCGCCCTTGCCCGCCGCGCCGAGGCCACGGCGCAAGGCGGTCAACGCTTCCTCGTTCAGGGAGCGGCCGGCGCGGGCGGCGCGGGCCTTGAGGTCGCGATGCAGGGTTTTCGGGACGTTGCGGATCAAGATGTCGGGCATGTTCATTACTGGTTTTGTATGATATCAATGCTATCAAACGATTTCTAGGCGATAGCAATGATATCACATGACCATGGGTGCGTCAATTGCGCAGGAACTCGCGGGGGTCGGTGATCTTGCCGGTGATGGCGGAGGCCGCCACCGTGTAGGGCGACGCCAGATACAGCTTCGACGACTTCGGCCCGGCGCGGCCGA
>JACPJY010000236.1 GCA_016187325.1 Rhodospirillales bacterium
GTCATCGATGCCATCATCGAGCTCGCCGAAGCCTGCGCCAAGGAGCCGATCGACGTGCCGCCGGAGCCGGAAGGCAAGACGGCGCTGGCTGATCGCATCCAGGCGTCGGCCGAGGCGGGCTTGCGCGCCGCCTACAAGGAGACCGTGAAATCGGCGCGGCACGAGAAGCTCGCGGCGGTCAAGAAACGCGTCGCCGCCGAGCTCGACGCCGACCCGGCACTGGACAAGGAGTTCGTCGCCTCCGTCACCGGCGACGTCTTCAAGTCGTTGGAGAAGGACATCGTTCGCCAGGACATCCTGAACACCAAGAAGCGCATCGACGGCCGCGACACCAAGACCGTCCGCCCCATAGCGGTCGAGGTCGGCATCCTGCCCCGGGCGCACGGCTCGGCGCTGTTCACCCGCGGCGAGACCCAGGCGCTGGTGGTCACCACGCTCGGCACCGGACAGGACGAGCAGATCATCGACGGGCTCGCCGAGGACTATCGCGAGCACTTCATGCTGCACTACAACTTCCCGCCGTATTCGGTGGGCGAGGCCGGACGCTTCGGCTTCACCGGCCGGCGCGAAGTCGGCCACGGCAAGCTGGCGTGGCGGACCGTGCATCCGCTGATGCCTTCGAAGGAGGACTTCCCCTATACCATCCGGGTGGTGTCCGAAATCACGGAATCGAACGGCTCGTCGTCGATGGCCACCGTCTGCGGCGCCTCGCTGTCGCTGATGGATGCGGGCGTGCCGCTGAAGAAGCCGGTCGCCGGCATCGCCATGGGCCTGATCAAGGAGGGCAACAAGTACGCCGTGCTGTCGGACATCCTGGGCGACGAGGATCATCTCGGCGACATGGACTTCAAGGTCGCCGGCACCACCGAGGGCATCACGTCGCTGCAGATGGACATCAAGATCACCTCGATCACCGAGGAGATCATGAAGATCGCCCTCGAGCAGGCTCGTGAAGGCCGCTTGCATATCCTGGACGAGATGACGAAGGCGCTCGGCAAGGCGCGCGACTCGATCAGCGACCATGCGCCGAGGATCACCGTCATCAAGATTCCGAAGGACAAGATCCGCGAGGTGATCGGGCCGGGAGGCAAGATCATCCGCGAGATCTGCGAGGTCACCGGCACCAAGATCGACCTCGAGGACGACGGCACCGTCAAGGTCGCCGCCGTCGACCAGAAGGCTACCGACGCCGCCATCCAGTGGATTAAGGGCATTACCGCCGAGCCTGAAATCGGCGCCCTCTACACCGGCAAGGTGGTAAAGACGGTCGATTTCGGCGCCTTCGTCAACTTCATGGGCAGCCGCGACGGCTTGGTCCACATCTCGGAACTGGCGCCGCAGCGGGTCGGCAAGACCACCGACGTCGTCAACGTCGGCGACGAGGTGAAGGTGAAACTGATCGGCATCGACGAGCGCGGCAAGGTCAAGCTGTCGATGAAGGCGGTCGACCAGAAGACCGGCGAGGACATCTCCGGCCAGCAGGGCGGCAAGCGGGCATCCCGCTAACCGCGGGCGGCAACGGATTACGGCAAACGGCGGCCCGGAAGCGTGCCTTCCGGGCCGCCGCATTTCCGCGGCCGCCGGGGTTTTTTTGAGACTTTTCTAGGTTTTTCCGGGTTTCGGGATATATACTTTTGTGCAGCCCTCCCGTCCGCTGTGGACGGGGGAAAGGATTCGTGTACGCCCCCGATGCGGGCCCGAGCGAGGTCGATGTGCCGTTGAAGAATCTGAAACAAGCCGGCCAGCTTATTGCCAAGAAGGCCAGCTACACCTACGAGGACCTGCTGGCGTGCGGCCACGGCCTGTTGTTCGGGCCCGGCAACGCCAAGTTGCCGCTGCCGCCGATGTTGATGTTCGACCGCATCGTCAAGATCACGGACACGGGTGGCGCCCACGGCCACGGCCAGATCGTCGCCGAGATGGACGTCAAGCCGGACCTGTGGTTCTTCAAGTGCCACTTCGAGAAGGATCCGATCATGCCTGGCTGCCTGGGGCTCGACGCCTTGTGGCAGCTCGTCGGCTTCTTCCTCGGCTGGCTCGGCTCGCCGGGGATCGGCCGCGCGCTCGGCGTCGGCTCGGTGAAGTTCTCGGGCCAGGTCCAGCCGGGAGCAAAGCTGATTTCGTACCTGGTCGACATCAAGCGCGTGTTGAACAGGCAGTTCACCCTCGGCATTGCCGACGGATTGATGAAGGTCGACGGGGAAACCGCCTACGAAGCCGAAAACCTGAGGGTGGCTCTGTTCACCGGCGCGGCCACCGGGAACTGAGGTTGACGGGCGGGCCTTCATGAGACGCGTCGTCATCACCGGCGTCGGCATCGTTTCCAGCATTGGCGACAACAAGGAGGAAGTGCTCGATTCGCTCCGCCAAGGGCGTTCGGGCATCAGCTTCTCCGAGGAATACCGGGACATGGGCTTCCGCAGCCACGTCCACGGCAAGCCGAAGATCGACCTCGACGCCGCAGTGGACAGGCGCTGGCGCCGCTTCATGGGCGACGGCGCCGCCTACAATTACGTTGCCATGCAGCAGGCGATCGCCGATTCCGGCCTGACCGAGGCCGAAGTGTCGAACGAGCGCACGGCGCTGATCATGGGTTCGGGTGGACCGTCGACCAAGAACCAGGTATTGGCCGCCGATCTCACCCGCCAGAAGGGCCCGAAACGGGTCGGCCCGTTCATGGTGCCCCGCACGATGTCGAGCACCAACTCCGCGACGCTCGCCACCGCCTTCAAGATCAAGGGCCTCAGCTATTCGATCAGTTCCGCGTGTTCAACCAGCGCGCACTGCATCGGCAACGGCGCCGAGCTGATCCAATGGGGCAAGAACGACATCGTTTTCGCCGGCGGCGGCGAGGAACTGCACTGGACCCTATCGGTGCTGTTCGACGCCATGCCGGCGCTGAGTTCCAACTTCAACGCCACGCCTGAGAAGGCGTCGCGCGCCTTCGACGCCAAGCGCGATGGATTTGTGATTGCCGGCGGCGGCGGCGTCGTCGTGCTCGAGGAACTGGAGCACGCCAAGGCCCGTGGCGCCAAGATTTACGGCGAATTGGCAGGCTACGGCGCCACCTCGGACGGCCACGACATGGTGCAGCCGTCGGGCGAGGGGGCGGTCCGCTGCATGAAGATGGCAATGGCCGGCTTGGACCTGCCTGTCGACTACATCAATACCCACGGCACCTCGACGCCGATCGGCGACGTCACCGAGCTGCAGGCGATCCGCGAGACCTTCAAGGACCGCAACCGGATCCCTTTCTTCAGCTCAACTAAATCGCTCACCGGCCATTCACTCGGCGCCACCGGCGTGCAGGAGACGATTTACTGTCTTCTGATGATGGAAAACGACTTCATCTGTGCCTCGGCCAACGTCGACGAGCTCGACCCGGCGGCCCAGGACATGCCGATCGTGCTGGAGCGCCATGACAACGTGCAGCTCAATGCGGTGATTTCCAACAGTTTTGGGTTCGGCGGTACCAACGCGACGCTGGCCTTCAAGCGATTCGAAGGCTGACGGCGTAGCGATCACGGAAAAACCCCTGGAGAACGACGCGTGTCGGGACCGCAGAAAATCCATCCCAGCGACCTGAAATCGTCCCACGCCACCTCGTTGATGGCGGGCAAGAAGGGCCTGATCATGGGCGTCGCCAACGATCATTCGATCGCCTGGGGCATCGCCAGCGTGCTGAGCCGCCATGGCGCCGAGCTTGCCTTCACCTTCCAGGGCCAGGCGCTGGCGAAACGGGTGAAGCCGCTGGCCGAAAGCCTCGGCTCGCGCATCGTGCTGCCGTGCGACGTCGAGGACGAGCCCAGCATCGACGCCGTGTTCGCCGCGCTCGAGCGCGAGTGGGGCGATCTCGATTTTGTCGTCCACGCGGTCGCCTATTCCGACAAGGAGGAATTGAAGGGCCTCTACGTCAACACCACGCGGCAGAACTTCGCCCGCACCCTCGACGTGTCGTGCTACTCGTTCACGGCGCTCGCCCGGCGCGCCCAGGCGCTGATGCCGAACGGCGGCAGCCTGTTGTCGCTGACCTTCTCGGGTGCCGAGCGCGTGGTTCCCAACTACAACGTCATGGGCGTCGCCAAAGCGGCGCTCGAGGCCAGCGTCCGCTATCTCGCCGTCGACCTCGGTCCCAAGAACATCCGCGTCAACGCCATCTCCGCCGGCCCGATGCGCACGCTCGCCGGCAGCGCCATCGGCGGCGCCAAGCACATCCTGAAATGGAGCCAGGAGCACGCGCCCCTGCAGCGCAACCCGGCCCTCGACGACATCGGCGGCGCGGCGCTTTATCTGCTGTCGGACCTGTCGAAGAGCGTCACCGGCGAAATCCACCACGTCGATTCCGGCTACAACATCATCGGCATCCCGCGCAATCCCAACAACGCCAACAACGGCTGACGGCCGGGCAAAAAATTCCCTATTTCCATCAGGTGGTTTTGGCGTAGTTTAAAAGCTTGCCAAAACCCCAATTTTTCCTTATAAAAATTATGGTTATATGGTATGAGGGGGGCGTTCGTCCCTGATATCACCTGGAAACGCCGTTCGGGCGGTCCATATAAGAGCCACATCGGATAAGGCCACGGCCATGACAAACAAAGAATCGATCCGACCCTACACCCAGGTCCTCGACCGCCTGCGCACGGCGGGCTTGCGCCCGACCCGCCAGCGGTTGGCGCTGGCCAAGCTGCTGTTCGAAGGCGGCGACCGGCACGTCACCGCCGAGATGCTGCACGCCGAGGCGCAAACCGCCGCTATCCGGGTGTCGCTGGCGACCGTTTACAACACGCTGCATCAGTTCACCACCGCCGGACTGTTGCGCGAGATCGTGGTCGATTCGCAGCGCTCGTACTTCGACACCAACATGGCCGATCATCACCACTTCTTCTTCGAGGACTCGAGCCAGCTCGAGGACATCCCCGGTCACGAGGTCATCGTTACCCACCTGCCGACGCCGCCCAAGGGCAAGACGGTGAAGCGCGTCGACGTCATCCTCCGCGTTTCGGATAAGTAAACTATAATCTTTTAACAAAGACTTATAGTTTAGTTTAGAACTACTAAAAAGTAGTTGACTGAAGCCGTCCCTGCCCTCATAGTGTCCGTTAACGACGCCGGCGGAAACGCGCCGCTCGGACGTCCGCGCCGGCCGCGCGGGGCTTCCCGTCCGACGCCGGCCCCGAAGGGAAGATTGAAGAATAGAACGGAGAACATCATGACCAAGCTCAAGGGATCGAAGACCGAAAAGAACCTGAAGGACGCCTTCGCCGGCGAATCGCAGGCCAACCGCCGCTATCTGTATTTCGCCCAGAAGGCCGACATCGAAGGCTACAACGACGTCGCCGCGGTGTTCCGCTCGACCGCCGAAGGCGAGACCGGCCATGCCCACGGCCACCTCGAGTTCCTCGAAGCCATCGGCGACCCGGTCACCGACAAGCCGATCGGCCCCACCGCCGACAACCTGAAGTCCGCCATCGCCGGCGAGAC
This sequence comes from Rhodospirillales bacterium, assembly GCA_016187325.1. Lineage (GTDB taxonomy): Bacteria > Pseudomonadota > Alphaproteobacteria > Rhodospirillales > Casp-alpha2 > JACPJY01. The sequence goes on from JACPJY010000236.1 coordinate 5,482, forward strand.
CCACGAGTACACCGACATGTACCCGGGCATGGCGAAGGCCGCACGCGGTGAGGGCTTCGACGAGATCGCCGACTGGTTCGAAACCCTGGCGAAGGCCGAGCGATCGCACGCCGGCCGCTTCAAGAAAGCGCTCGACGCGATGGACTGAGCGACAGTCGGTTCGCGGTTGAAGAGGGGGGTCCGGCGACGGTCCCCCCGATTCGTTACCGGCCCCGGGCGCAGGCCCGGCGACGGCTTGAACGACGACGAGGACGGACGATCATGAGCGAAGGCTCCCTTAAAGCCCCCAAGCGCCACCCGATTGCGTGGCGGGACGCCGACTTCTACGACGAGGCGAAGCTGGATGCGGAACTGCGCCGCGTGTTCGACATTTGCCACGGTTGCCGGCGGTGCTTCAATCTTTGCGAAAGCTTCCCGAGGCTGTTCGACCTCATCGACGCCGCGGACACCGGCGAGCTCGACGGCGTTGCCAGCCTCGACTTCAAGTCGGTGGCCGACGCCTCCACGCTGTGCGACATGTGCTTCATGACCAAGTGCCCCTA
>JACPJY010000036.1 GCA_016187325.1 Rhodospirillales bacterium
ACAACGCCAGCGGCGTGTAAGGCACGTCGCCGCCGCGCAGGTTCAGAAGCCAGGCTATGGAATCGGGAGCCGTCAGCACCGCCGCGGCGAGCTTGTCGGCGGCGAGATCGGCGGCGATGCGGCGGCGTTTCTCCGCCGCCGGCGCGCCGGCGAAGGCGTCATCGTGAGGCACCGCCGGCGAGATCGGCGGCGCCGGCTGCCCGGACCATACCGCGTCGACAGGGTTCCGTTCGACGGCGACCAGCTCGCCGCCGGCCTTGCGGCAGATAGCGCGGTAGCGGGCCAGTTGGTTCGGCGTCATCAGCCACGGGTCGTAGGCGAGCTTGCCGCCGGCCGGCAGGTTGTCGGCGATCCAGGCGGTCGGTGGCTGCTCGGTGAGGTGGCGGCGCTCGAACGCCTCTCCGGCGACCTCGGCTTCCGCTTGCAGGGTGTAGCGGCCGTCGACAAACACCGCCGCCTTGTCGGCGAGCACGACGGCGAGACCGGCGGAGCCGGTGAAGCCGGTGAGCCAGGCCAGGCGCTCGCAACGGCGGGCGACGTATTCGCCCTGGTGCTCGTCGCTGCGCGGCTGGATGTAGCCGGCCAGGCCGCGACGCTTGAGCTCGCGCCTGAGCGCCGCCAGCCGCTCCGGCCGATTCGGCCGGCCGTCGAGCCCGTCGGCGGCGGCGTTGGCGATGCTGTCCTTGAGATTCGCCAGCGCGTCCCTGAGTTTCTTGCCCGGTCGCGGCGCCACCAGCACCATCCAGGCATCGGGGTCGCGCGCCGGCGGTGCCGCGATGACGCCGCGGATCAGCGCTTCGACGCCGGCCACGTCGAGCGACGCGCCGGCGGCGGCGAGCAGCCCGGCGAGCGGGTCGTTGCCGGCAGGTTTCGGCTGGTGGTCGAGCGCCACGCGCATTCCCTCCGTCGCTCAAGCAGTACCGGCCGAAGGTAGCAGGCCGTCCGGCGGCTGTCATAGGCCGGCCGCCGACGCTCCCCGGCGATCTCGGCGCGACCGGCAGCTCAGAGCGGTCGCCGGAATACCGCCAAGTCATGCAAATTCTGCAATACTGCAGTGCAGCATTACGGATTGTTATGGTCAATTTTGCGCGTATTTTCAGGCCGTAAGACGCGACTTTCCCCGCCGCCTTGGATTTGATGTGCGGGGGCCTCGCCACAACCAAATCGAATATAGCAAAGGAACAAGAAAATGACGACCCAGAACGCCCCTGTCACCCAGGCTTCCGCCTCTCCCGAGATCAAGGAATGGCGGCACCTCGACCCGGTGAGCGCCATGATCGTGGCTCGCCAACTGCGCAACGAGATGATCGCGCGCTTCCTCCGCGACGTGGGCAAATCCGTCGCGTCGGCGATCGCCAAGCGGTTCCGCAACCGCGCCGTCTATCAGGAACTCAGCGATCTCCCCGATCACCTGTTGAACGACATCGGCGTTCGTCGCGACCAGGTTTCGGCCATCGCCTATAGCGGTCTCAAGCGCCAGGCCACGGATCTCGAGGCTGCCGTCGACCGGCGCTCGCTCAGATTCTTCGAGCACAAGCCGGCCGCCGTTGCCGCCGCGCCCCAGGACAACGCGCCCAGCAACCACAAACCACTCGCGGCCTGACGGACTTTCCTATAGCCCACCCCATTCCTCCATCGGGGCGGCCCGTCTCTCCAGTGCCCGCACAAACACGGCGGCCCCCTTCTTCCCAAGGCGGGCCGCCGGCTTTTTTGGCCTCCGGATGAGTCGGCGCAAAAGGACTGGAATGTGGGAAGGCGGCGCAATAAATAACACTCAACACCGGCTGCGGGCCGCCGGCCCGGCTGGAAATAGTCACGGCACAATCAACCGACTTTAAGGGAGGATAACCCGATGGCATTGCAACTCGGCGATACGGCGCCGGATTTCACCGCCGAAACCACGCAAGGTAAGATCAATTTCCACGACTGGATTGGAGACGGCTGGGCGGTGCTGTTCTCGCATCCCAAGGACTTCACGCCCGTGTGCACCACCGAGCTCGGCTACATGGCCAAGCTCAAGCCGGAATTCGACAAGCGCGGCGTCAAGATCATCGGCATCAGCATCGATTCGGTCGAAGACCACAAAAAGTGGGCCGACGACATCAAGGAAACCCAGGGCCATGCCCCGAACTACCCGCTGATCGGCGACACCGATCTCAAGGTGGCGAAGGCGTACGGCATGATCCACCCGAACGTCAGCGGCGGTGCCAAGGGACGCACCGCGGTGGACAACGCCACCGTCCGCACCGTGTTCGTCATCGGCCCGGACAAGAAGATCAAACTGATGATCACCTATCCGATGAGCACGGGTCGCAATTTCGACGAGGTGCTGCGGGTAGTCGATTCCCTGCAGTTGACGGCCAAGCATCAGGTGGCGACGCCGGTCAACTGGAAGAAGGGCGAGGACGTGATCATCGTGCCGTCGGTAAAGGACGAGGACGCCAAGAAGAAGTTCCCCGGCGGCTGGAAAGCGCCGAGGCCCTACCTGCGGATCATCCCGCAGCCCGGCAAGTAATAACCGCCGCCCTCTGACGATAGCGGGCCACGGCGGCCTCGACCGGGATTTCCCGGCGGGCCGCCGTTCATTTTGTGGCGCCCTTGTCGGGGACGTAGCCCTTGGCCCGCATGCAATCCGCGAACAGCGCTTGTTCGCGGCGGCGGAGGTCGTAGCCCGCCATCTCCTTCTCGAACGTCGAGCCGGATCCGTGGATCGGCGAGCCGACCTCGGAGGCGCGGCTGCGGTATTCCTTTTCCGCCAGCGATCGCGCCCGCGCCCGGCACGCACCCTCGTCGCGATCCCAATCCTCGACGCTGGCGCCGGGCTTCTGCCAGCGGGTCGGCCCGGCGCACGATGCCGCCAGCAACGGCAACGCCGCCACCGCCAGCACCAGGACCGCCGCCGCTCGCCGCCGCCCGCTCATGTGTTCTTTTTCGGCTTGGCCTTGGCGAGGCAGCGGCGCAGGAACGCCACCACCGCGTCCGATTCCCATTCGGCGGCGCCGAGCGCACGGCCGACCTCGCGGCCTTCGGCATCGATCAGCACCGTCGTCGGCAGACCGCGGATCCGCAAGTCGCGCAGCACGTTGCCGCCGACGTCGATCAGCACCTCGAGGTTCTTGATGCCATTGACGTCGTAGAATTTCTTGACCAGCGGCGCGCCACCGCCGTCCTCCGACAGCGCCAGCACCCGGATGCCATCGCCGGCCAGCAGTCCCTTCAGGCGGTCGAGCTGCGGCATTTCGCGTACGCACGGCGCGCACCACGTGGCCCACAGGTTGAGAACCACGCCCTCGCCGCGGAATTCGAA
>JACPJY010000237.1 GCA_016187325.1 Rhodospirillales bacterium
TCAGGCGCGCTTAAAGCGATTCGATGCGGATCATCCGCGGCGGCTCGACAACCGCCTCTGTCGCCGCGATTTTCCTCAGCGCCCGCACCATGCTCGCTTCCTCGGTTTCGTGCAGGGTCATCACTACCGGCACCGGCTCGCCGGGATCGCGGGTGCGCTGCAGCACCGATTCCATGGATACCGAATGGTCGCGCAGCGCTGCCGCCACGTCGGCGAACACGCCCGGCCGGTCGACCACCATCAGGCGGACGTAATAGGCGCCGTAGTGGCGCGCCATCGGCACCGGCTTGATCTTCTTCAGCTTGGTGGCCGGCACCGTGAACGTCGGCACCTGGGAGCCGCGGGCGATGTCGAGCAAATCGGCGACTACCGCCGACGCGGTCGGTCCGGCGCCGGAGCCACGCCCTTCCTGGACGATGGTGTCGACGAAGTCGCCCTCGGCGACGACGGCATTGAACGAGCCGCCGACGTGGGCGATCGGCGAGCTTTCCGGCACCATGCACGGATGCACCCGCTGCTCGAGGCCCCTCTTCGACACCGAGGCGATGCCGAGCAATTTGATGCGATATCCAAGTTCGCGCGCGAACGTCATGTCCATCAGCGAGACGTGGCGGATGCCCTCGACGTGGACGGCGCCGAAATTGATCTCGCAACCGAACGCGACGCTGGCGAGGATGGCGAGCTTGTGCGCGGTGTCGATGCCGTCGACGTCGAGGCTCGGGTCGGCCTCGGCGTAGCCGAGCTTCTGGCATTCCTTGAGCACGTCCGAAAACTCGCGGCCTTGGTCGGTCATCGCGCTCAAGATGTAGTTGCAGGTGCCGTTGAGGATGCCGTAGACGCGGCGGATGCCGTTGGCGGCGAGCCCCTCGCGCAGTGATTTGATGATCGGGATGCCGCCGGCCACCGCCGCCTCGTAGCGTAACGACACGCCGGCCTTCTCGGCGGCCCTGGCGAGCGCCGTGCCGTGATGGGCGATCAGCGCCTTGTTGGCGGTGATCACGTGCTTGCGATTGGCGATCGCTTTCTCGCAGAGCTTCCTGGCGACGCCTTCCGCGCCGCCGATCAGCTCGACCACCACGTCGATGCCGGGATCCGTCGCCAGCTTCAGCGGATCGGCGACCCAGCGGTACTTGCCGACGGCAACGGCGCGCTTGGCCTTCTTCTTGCGCGCCGAAACGGCGGCGATCTTGATCGCGCGGCCAGCATTGAGGGCGAGCGCGGCAGAGCGCTCCTGCAGCAGCCGAACGGTGCCGCCGCCCACCGTGCCGAGGCCGGCGATGCCGATTTTCAGCGGCGCCTTCAACTGGAGGCCGCCCGTTTCCCGGCGATTCCCGTCACGTTCTGGCCGTGGGCGACCAGGAACGACTTGATGTTGCGCACCGCCTGGCGGATGCGCTGGCGGTTCTCGACCAGGGCGATGCGGACGAAGCCGTCGCCATGCTCGCCGAAGCCAATGCCCGGCGATACCGCGACCTCCGCCTCGCTCAACAGCAGCTTCGAGAACTCGAGTGAGCCGAGATGTTGGAAAAGGGGCGGGATCGGCGCCCACGCGAACATGGTCGCCGGCGGCGACGGTACCTGCCAGCCGGCGGCGGCGAGGCCATCGATCAGCACGTCGCGGCGAGCTTTGTAGGTCTGGCGGATTTGCTCGATGCAGTCCTGCGGGCCGTTGAGAGCGGCCGCCGCGGCCACCTGAACCGGCGTGAACGCCCCGTAGTCGAGATACGACTTGATCCGGGCGAGCGCCGCGATCATGCGGCGGTTGCCGGTGGCGAAGCCGATGCGCCAGCCGGGCATCGAGTAGGTCTTGCTCATGGAGGTGAATTCGACCGCGATTTCCCAGGCACGCTTGATCTGCAGGATTGACGGCGGTGGCGGGCCCTCGAAGTAGATCTCCGCGTAGGCCAGGTCCGAGAAGATGTAGATCTTGTGATGGAGGCAGAAGTCGACCACCTCCTCGTAGAAGTCGAGGCCGACGGTCAGCGCCGACGGGTTGTTGGGATAGTTGAGCACCACCGCCGTCGGCTTCGGCACCGAGTGCTGCACGGCGCGCTTCAAACCGGCGATCAGCTCCTCTTCCGGTGTCACCGGGATGCTGCGTACGGCGGCGCCGGCGATGATGAAGCCAAACTGGTGGATCGGATAGCTGGGGTTCGGCACCAGGATGACGTCGCCCGGGCTGGTGATGGCGGCTGACAGGTTCGCCAAGCCCTCCTTGGAACCGAGCGTGACGATGGTCTCCGTCTCCGGGTCGACCTCGACGCCGAAGCGGCGGCCGTAATAGCCGGCGAGCGCCTTGCGCAGGCCCGGCACGCCGCGCGACATGGAATAGCGGTGCGCCTTCGGGTTGCGTGCCGTCTCCACCAGCTTCTCGACGATGTGCGGCGGCGTCGGCAGGTCCGGATTGCCCATGCCGAGGTCAATGATGTCGGCGCCCTCGGCGCGGGCGCGCGCCTTCATGGCGTTGACTTCGGCGAAAACGTAGGGCGGCAACCGCCGCACGCGATGAAATTCCTGTTCCATGACGCTTCACATGCCAGATGGCAACCGGCCAGACAAGCCCCACGCGCCCGCGAGGCTCAAGCCGGCGACCTTAAAAACGTTTCAGCGGCAATGGGTTATGGCCCGGCGGGGGATCGCCCGCTTGGGTCAATTGCCCAGGTAAATCTCGGTCCGCCGGTTGCCGGCCTCGCCCGACGGCATGATCTCATAATACATCGGCTCGGCGTCGGAGACGGCGGCCACCACGATTTTGTCCTTGGCGACGCCGAGGCGCATCAGCTCGCCGGCCACCACGTCGGCGCGATCGGCCGAAATCTTGAAATTCGCCATCTTGTGCCGCACCACCGGCAGGTTGCGGGTGCGGCTCGACGCATGGCCGACGATGCGGATCACGCCGCCCTGCTGGTTCTGCAATCGCGACACCGCGCTCAGGATTTGCTTGTCGGTCGCCTTCAGCGCCGACGAGCCGTTGTCGAACAGGATGGTCGCGACCTTGACTGCGGAGCCGGGCACCGGCAGCGCGCCGCGATTCTCGATCATCGCGCCGCCCATTTCGCCGGGCGGCAGTCCGACCGTCGTCGGCGCCGCGGCGGCGACGCCGAAATCGGCGGTCTCAATGCCGTCGGCGGAGACCACGATGGTGGCGAACTCGCCGGTTGCCGACGGCACCATGGCGTTGGCGGGCAGCGCGCTCGGCTCGGCGGCGCGGGCGCGCAGGTCGGCAAGCTGCTGCGTCAGACGCGTCTGTTGGTCTTTCTGGTCGGCGCTCATCGGTGGGGCCGACAGCTTGGGCGGCTCCGGCGCGGCGACGACGGCGGGCTCGCCCGGCTTCGGCGGCACCACCGGCACCGGCGTCACCGGCGTGGTCGGGGCGGCGGCGGGCGACCGGGGCGCGGCGGCGATGGCCGGGGCCGGCGGCGGCGTGGGCCGCGCCTGCAGCACGCTGGTGGCGGGTGCCTGGCGCTCGATCGGCGGCGCGTATTTCGGCCGCTCCGGATCGGCGGAGAGGCCGCCCGAGAGATCGTCCTTGCGCGCCTTCTCGTCGACCTGCGCCAAATTCGGGAACGGCTTGTCGGCGCCGGGCGCCGGCGCGCCGCGCTGCTCCTTGAGCTCGCTCGGCTTGCCCGCCTGCTGTTTCGCCTGCTTGGCCTTGTCGTCGCCGGAGAACACGTCGGCGGTCGAGCGGTACCATTGCGCCGGATTGAGGGCGTCGGGCACGTTCGCGCAGCCGCCGACGGCGGCAACGCCGGCGAATACGCCGGCCAGCAACGCCGCCTTTAACGATGTTCTGGTGCGCAAAGCGTCGAATGCGTGGCTGGCCATGCTTGCCGGATCCCCTGGTTGCGCCGATTCTCATGCGAATCGGCCGACTCCTTGTTTCGCACGTTGCCCTAAAAAGGTTAACCGATTACAAACGCCACGGAATCGCCGTTATTGCGGTGCAGCATCAAAACCCTTAGGCTGCGCCCCTTCGTGGCCGCGTCGAGGATCATTTCCGCCGCGGCGGCGACGCCGACCGCCGCCGCGACCGCGGAGGCACGATCATAAAGGATCGAATCATGGACAATCAACCGGGCACCGGTGAGGAGCGCGTCGACCACGAACGCGTCGCCCACTCGATGGCCGAGATCGCCGACCGCAGCCGGCGCCTGGTGCGGGACTTCCTCGCCCATCAGGCCGACAAAGGCGTGCCCGAGCCGGACCCGCTCAACATCGGCGGCGCGTTCCTGGAGATGACGGCGCGCATGATGGCGAACCCGGCGCACCTGATCGAGGCCAACCTCGGCCTGTGGAAGGACTACATGGCGCTGTGGCACCACGCCGCCAGCCGCATGTTCGGCGGCACCCCGCAGCCGGTCGCCCAGCCCGAGCCCGGCGACCGCCGCTTCAAGGACAAGGCGTGGATCGAGAGCGACGTCTTCGACTTCATCAAGCAATCCTACCTGCTGACGTCGCGCTGGCTGCAGACCACCGTCGGCGGCGTCGAGGGCATGGCCGAGAAGGACGCGCAGAAGGTCGACTTCTACACCCGCCAGTTCGTCGAGGCGTTGTCGCCGTCGAACTTCGTCGTCACCAACCCGGAGGTGCTGCGTGCCACCGTCGAGACCGGCGGCGAGAACCTGATCAACGGCCTCAAGAACCTGCTCGCGGACCTGGAACGCGGCAAGGGCAGGCTCGCCATCAAGATGACCGACACCGAGGCGTTCGAGGTCGGCCGCAACGTCGCCGTCGCCAAGGGCAAGGTGGTGTTCCGCAACGACCTGATCGAGCTGTTGCAATACGATCCCACGACCAAGACCGTCGCCGAGCGGCCGCTGCTGATCATGCCGCCGTGGATCAACAAGTATTACATCCTCGATCTGCGCCCGGAGAACTCATTCATCCAGTGGGCGGTCGACCAGGGTCACACGGTGTTCGTGATCTCGTGGGTCAACCCGGACGCCCGTCTCGCCGACAAGACCTTCGACGACTACATGGTCGAAGGGCCGCTCAAGGCGCTCGACGCCATCCACGACGCTACCGGCGAAGCCAAGGTCAACGTCGTCGGATACTGCCTCGGCGGCACGCTGCTCGCCTGTACCCTCGCCTGGATGGCGGCCAAGGGGGCTGGCAAGCGCGACGACCGCATCGCGTCGGCGACCTTTTTCACCTCGCTCGTCGACTTCAAGAACGCTGGCGAGCTGGCGGTGTTCATCGACGAAAAGCAGCTCGCCTCGATCGAGAACAAGATGCAGGAGCGCGGCTATCTCGAGGGCGCCGAGATGGCGTCGACCTTCAACATGATGCGCGGCAACGACCTGATCTGGTCGTTCGTGGTCAACAACTACCTGCTCGGCAAGGACCCGTTCCCGTTCGACCTGCTCTACTGGAACGCCGACGCCACCCGGATGCCGGCGGCCATGCACTCGTTTTATCTGCGCAAGATGTATCTGGAGAACAAGCTGGTCGAGCCGGGCGGCATCAAACTGGCCAGCGTGCCGCTGGATTTGCGCAGGATCGCGGTGCCCTCCTACGTCATCTCGACCCGCGAGGACCACATCGCGCCGTGGAAGTCCACCTACGCCGCCGTCAACCTGTACAAGGGACCGGTGCGGTTCGTGCTGTCGGCGTCTGGCCACATCGCCGGCGTCGTCAACCCGCCGAAAGCGAACAAGTACTGCTTCTGGACCAATGACAAGAACCCGAAGACCCCGGACGCGTGGCTGAAGGGCGCCCGCGAGCACCCGGGCTCGTGGTGGCCCGACTGGCAGAAGTGGGTGTCGAAGCACGCCGGCAAGAAGTCGGTGCCGGCGAGAAAGCCCGGCGCGGGCAAATTGAGGCCGCTCGGCGACGCGCCGGGAGAATACGTGAAGGTGCGGTCGGACTGACGGCCCATTGCGGCACCGAAATTTTTTTATTGTCGTCTTTTGTCGTCATCCGTCGCGATTATCCCTTTCACACCCGTATATAGTCTGCTAGGATGGTCCCAACATTGGGATTGTCCTAACAGGGAGCGTTACAGGGAGCGTTGCCCCCCGGGGTTGTGGAGGCAGAATCTTCGCTATGTTTCGGAACGTGGCCGTCTTTCTATTCCATGTTTCCGGTTACTTGCTGAACCTAATTGGTTTGGCTGGAATCCCGGACGACGTCGAATCGTGGGGTAGATACATGAAGCTACTCCACGGGTACGTCAATGATCCTACTATTTATCTTTCGCTGATCTTGGTTGGCACCCTCTTGATTGCTTATACAGGCAGCATTTGGATTAGCGATTTCCGATTAAAGCACGCTGGCGGAATTTCTGGCCGAGAGTTTGAGGCCCGACTACAGCATTGGGATCGGATTGAAAAGTTTACGGTTTGGCAAACTGCTTGGCTTTGGCATGGACTGGAGCCACAAGAATCAAAAAGCCCTACTGAGGGAACTCCCGCATATCCGGCGTTTAGGTGGTTACAAGAATGTTTGAAGCGCGGCGATTTTAAGGACGCGGCCAAGGTAAACAATAGCTGGTCATGGACGATACTTTCTCGCCAAGAACTTATTGACCATGCGTTAAAAACGGGTGAGCGACCAAAATTTCTTTTCTCCGAAAATCGGTCGGCTTTTAGAAGGCTGATACAAAAAATTTTGGATTTCCGAGATGTTAATTTTAATGAAGCCGAAAAATGGCAATCAATGAGTCGGTTTGAGTATCAAGTCGATCAATACTTACGCGAACAAAATGGGGAATCGGACCAAGAGAAATCCTTTGATGTTGCAATGCTAGCGGCCCGATTCGGCGGAGATAAGTTTGAAGACCGATGGAAACGAAAAAACGCGCTGATTAGAAATCTGATGTGGTTGGGGGAGTACGAAGCAATTGGGCGGAGATTAAAGAATAACCTTTGTTTTGAATATGAACGAATCCCGGCGTGGCAGTGGGAGTTTATTGAGATTAGTTTTCCAGGACTAAAGTATATAAATGAATGTTTTCAAGACGTAAGGGTACGTCGCAATCCGAAACTGGAGAGAGCGCATGGCGCGGGGTAGATATCTGAGCCTTGAAGAAGCCCGCAAAGCCGGACGCATCGACCAGTTTTGCAAGGAGCATCCGTCGAAGGCGGATCGAAAGCGTTTCAAGGCTTTGTTGGACGCTATGACTAAAGGCTCGCCAACAACCGATCAAACATCAGCTCCGGCGTCTTCCGAAGGTTATACCGGAACTCGAACTCCCCGA
>JACPJY010000255.1 GCA_016187325.1 Rhodospirillales bacterium
CGCTCAGCGTCAGCGCCAACTACCTGTTTATCGTGGGCCAGCAGGACAGCGAGTTCGGCGGGCGTGAGGAAATCGTTTATTCGGCCTCCTCTAGGCTGAACCGGTTCTGGCGAATCGCTTTCTCGGGCGTCAACGACTTGGTCGCCAACGAGACACGCGCCGTCGGCGCCCAGCTGATTTACGAGAACGAATGTATCGTGTTGACCACCGATGCGCGCCGCACGTTCTTCGAGGACCGGGACCTCAAGCCGAGCGACCAGATCAGTTTCCATGTGGTCCTGAAGACGCTCGGCGAGGTGCGGACGGGCATTTCCCCGTGATCCGATCCGCGGCGAAGGTCTCCTGGGCCGGATTGCCCCGCAATTTCGGCCGCCCGTGTGTTAAAATCCAGCATTCCTTAGGCAATCGGACCGGTCACACGGCATCGTCATGAAACGGGCTTTGTTTTTCGTATTGCTGCTGTTGGCGTTTCTGGCGACGGGCGGCGCAGGTGCCCAGGATTCGCTGCGCATCGCCGCCGTCGTCAACGAGCAAATTATCTCGGTCTACGACTTGAACATGAGGCTGTCGCTGGTGATGGCATTCGCCGGCCTGCCGGATACCGTCGAAAACCGCCAGCGGCTTGCCCCGCAGGTATTGCGTACCTTGATCGACGACGAATTGAAACGACAGGAGGCGGTCCGACAAAAGCTGTCGGTGACGGAGAACGACATTCAACGGGCCATCCGCCGACTGGAGAGGATGAACGGCGTCAAGGAAGGCGAGCTGGATACACTTCTGGCCAGGAGAAAAATCGAAAAGAAGACGCTGACCCGCTTCTAGCCAGGAGAAAAATAGAAAAGAAGACGCTGACCCGGCAGATCGAGGCGGAAATGCTTTGGGGCAGACTCGTCGGCAGCACCTTCGGTCCATCGGTCCAGGTCAGCGACGAGGAAATCGACGAGTTGCTGGCCGAGATCGAGAAGAACAAGGGCAAGCCGGAATTCCTGGTGTCGGAGATCTTTCTGCCCGTCGACCGGTCCGCTAACGAAGCTGAGGTCCTGGCACTGGCCAATCGCCTGATCGAGCAGATGAAAGAGGGCGCCAGCTTCTCGGCGCTGGCCCGCAACTTCTCGAAAAGCGCCACCGCCGATCAAGGCGGCGATCTCGGGTGGAACGTTCACGGCCAACTCGGCCCGTATCTGGATGCCGCCGTCGTCAACCTTCGGCCCGGGCAGACGTCGGCCCCGATCCGCGCCGCCGACGGATATTACATCTTCCTCCTCAGGGACCGGCGCACGGCGGCCGGCATCGGCGGGGAAAAGCGCCAATCTCCGATCGTCAATGTCCAGCAATTCTTCCTGCCGATCGAGAAAGGCGCCAGTCCGGCCGAGGTCGCGACGGCCACCGATGCCGCCAAGCGGGTGGTCGAGAAAGCCAAGAACTGCGAGGAACTCGACAAGGCCAGCAAGGAGATCGGCTCGCCGATGTCGGGCAATCTCGGCGACATCCCGACCGACGCGCTGGCGCCCCAGCAACGCTCCCTGATCCGCGCCTTGCCGGTGATGACGCCGAGCCAGCCGTTGCGCACCGAGGACGGCGTCATTGTGCTGATGGTATGCCGCCGCGACGAGGTCAAGTCGGAAACGCCAAGCGAGGCCGGCATCCGTAACCGTATCTCCAATCGGCTGGTCGAGGAGCGTCTCGATTTGGCGGCCCGCCAGTACCTTCGCGACCTGCGCCGAAATGCTTTCGTGGACATTCGCCTATGACGGCGCCGGCCACCGCCAGCCTTTCCAAAGGGCGGCCCAAGGGGAGTTCCAAGGGGCGTGCCAAGATGCCCCCAACCGGCGGACCCGGGGCGCCTCCGGTTGCGCGTCCCTTGGCGCTGACCATGGGCGAGCCGGCCGGCATCGGCGGCGAGATCACGATCAAGGCATGGTTGCGCCGCGGCGAAGGCGTGCCGGCGTTCTTCGTCATCGACGACGCGGCGCGGCTGGCGGCGCTGGCCCGCCGGCTCGGGTGGACGGTGCCGGTGCGCGCGATCGCGGCGCCGGGCGAGGCGATGGCGGTGTTCCCGGCGGCGCTGCCGGTGCTGCCGATTGAACTCGCCCAGCCGCCCCGCCCCGGCAAGCCGGACCCGGCGAACGCGCCGGCCGTCACCAGCGCCATCGAAACCGCGGTCAGGCTGGCGATAGCCGGCGACGCGGCGGCCGTGGTCACCAACCCGATCCACAAGGCGACGCTTTACCGGGCGGGCTTCGATTACCCCGGTCACACGGAGTTCCTGGCGGCACTGGCCGGCGTTGCGACACCGCCGGTGATGATGCTGGCCGCCGACGAGTTGAAAGTGGTGCCGGTAACCATTCACCAGCGCCTTAAGGACGCCATCACCTCGCTCACCACGGCCGCCATTGTCGCCGCCGGCAAGATCACGGCGGCGGCGTTGCGCACCGATTTTGGCGTCGCCCAGCCCAGGCTGGCGGTCGCCGGCGTCAATCCCCACGCTGGGGAGTCCGGCGCACTCGGATCGGAAGAGGCCGACATCATCGCGCCGGCGGTCAGGGTGTTGCAGAAGGCCGGTATCGCCGCCTTCGGTCCGGTGGCGCCGGATACCCTGTTCAGTCCCGAGGCGCGCAAGTCCTACGACGCAGTGCTGTGCATGTACCACGACCAGGCGTTGATCCCGATCAAGACTCTCGCCTTCGACCGCGCCGTCAACGTCACTCTCGGGCTACCGTTCGTGCGCACTTCGCCAGACCACGGCACCGCCTTCGACATCGCCGGCACCGGCAAAGCCAGCGAGACGAGCCTGATGGCGGCGTTGGCGCTAGCCGCGGCGATGGCGCGCCGGCGCGCCGGCGCCGCCGCCTGAGGCGGCGAGGGGCGAGGCGGCGATGCTAGCCGACGCACCGCCCGAGCTGCCGCCGCTGCGCGACGTCATCCGCCGTTTCGAGATCGCTGCGAAGCGCTCCCTCGGCCAGCATTTCCTGCTTGATCTCAATCTCTGCGCCCGCATCGCGCGCGCCGCCGGAGACCTCTCGGCCGTCAACGTCATCGAAATCGGGCCAGGGCCGGGTGGACTGACCCGGGCGTTGCTGGCCGCCGGCGCCCGCTCGGTGACGGCGATCGAGCGCGACGTGCGCTGCGT
>JACPJY010000256.1 GCA_016187325.1 Rhodospirillales bacterium
GAAACGGTGTTCGAGGCGGCGGCGCGCGAGGTGCGCGAGGAAACTGGTCTCGACGTCGAGGTGCTGGGCCTGGCGGACGTGGTCGACTCCATCCGCCATGACGACGCGAACCGTGTCCGTTACCACTACACCCTGGTCGACGTGTTCGCGGTCGTCCGTGCCGGCACGCTGCGCGCCGGCGCCGACGCGGCCGACGCCGCCTGGTTCGCTGTCGCGGACGTTCCCGGCCCCGGGATGTGGTCGGAAACCGAGCGGATTATCGCCCTTGCGGTCGAGATGCACGAAGCCTTGGGCGCGCCGGCTGTCGGCGGGCCCGGAGGTTAACCGCCGCCGCCGATCTTACGCCAAAGGTGGCCGTAAAGCGGGCGGCTGCCGATCGTGACCGCGGCCTCGACGGCGATTCCCGGAGTCATGCGCTGGCGCGCCGGCGCCGGCCGCAACGGATCGCCGGCGATGGTGATCACCGCCTTGTGGTAGGTCCGGCCCTTGTCGTCGGTGGTCGGGGTTTCGGCGATCTCGGTCACCTGTCCCGGAATCCCGGCACGGCCGCCGGACGCCGCCTTCACCGTCACCGCCGTGCCGATGGTGACGCGGGAGAGATCCTTGGCCGGGATCCGCGCCTCGATCGCGGTTTCGCCGGCAAGCGGCAGAATCTCGAGGATCGTGGCATCGGGCGCCATTTCTGCTCCCACCGCCGGAAGCCCGGCGGCGCGGACGATGCCGCCGGCCGGCGCTGATACCGTCAGCCGGCTTAGCCGTTCGTCGAGCTGCTGGTAGGAGACGTTGAGACCGTCGAGCGCCGTGTTGACTGTGGTCAATTCGTCGAGCACCCGGCCGCGCAACCGGATATCGAAAGCGCGCAGCCGGTTCTGGGCATCGGCCAGCGCCTTGTTGACGCGCTGGCGCTCGGCCGTCAGCTCGGCCAGATCCTTGTACGCCTTGTCGACTTGGTTCTTGGTCTCCGTGTAGACGCCCTTGTCGGTCAGGCCCTTTTTGAACAGATCCTCGCGGAACTGCATTTCTTCTTCCAGTATGTCGGCATTCTTCGATAGCGCCTCCTGGTGTTTCGCCAATTCTTCGCCTTCCTTCGTCAGTTTCGCGATCTGGCCCTCGACGGCGCGGCGGTTCTTGTCGGTGATCTCCTTCAGACCCTCGAACACGACGTTTTCCTTTCTGACCAGATCCTTGTGATCGGGCATCGCGAACGAGAAATCCGGCCCCTTGCCGCTGCCGAGCGCCTTCAGTCCCGCCGCCAGCAGCCCGACGCCGGCGCGCCGCACCTTGATCGTCTCGAGCTCCTGCCGAAGCTCGCCCGACGTCAGGCGCAATAGAATCTGTCCCTCCTCCACCCGGTCGCCGTTCTTGACCAGCACCTCGGCGACGGTGCCGCCGTCGGCGTGGCGGACGGTCGTTATCTCGCCGCCCGGAATTACCGTGCCCGGAATGGTCACCGTCTCGTCGACGCCGAGGAACCCGGCCCATGCGAGCAACGCCAGCACCGCCACGGCGATGGTGGCGGCGGCCTTGCGGAACAGGGCGGGGGTGCCTTCCTCGTCGAGGACGACCGACTGCGCCATCACGCGCGGCCGGCGGTCGCCGAGGCGGATGCCGGCCGCGGCGCCGGGTTCGTTGGATGCGGCGATCATGGGATACCTCCGGTTGACGGCATCACGACTTTCGGCCGGCCGACGGAGCGGACCTTGCCCTTCTCGAGCCAGATGATTCGGTCGGCCATTTTCAGGTGACTGGGGCGGTGGGTGACGATGAACACCGTGGTCTGCGCGCGCAGGTTGGCAAGCGCCCGCATCAAGGCCTGGTCGCCTTTCATGTCAAGGCCGCTGCCGGGCTCGTCGAGCAGCAAGATCGGCGCCCTTTTCAGATACCCGCGGGCCAGGTTCAGCCGCTGCAGCAGCCCCGGCGATACCTGGCCGGCGCCGCTGTCGCCGAGGCGCACGTCGAAGCCGGTGCGCTTCCATTCGCCCGAGCCCTGTTCGAGCGCCTCAATATCCTCAAGCGCTCCGGCCTGACGCGCCGCCCTACGCAGGTCGTCGTCGCTGGCGGTGGGATGCGCCAAGCGCAGATTCTGGGCGATGGTGCCGTAGAAGAACTGCGGCGTCTGCGGCACGTAGGCGATGGCCTGGCGCAACTCGTGGACGGGAATCCCGAGGACGTTGCGCTCATCGATCAGGATGCTGCCCTGGTCAGGCCGGTACATGCCGGCGAGCAACTTGATCAGGGTCGACTTGCCGGCACCGTTGCCGCCGAGCACGGCGACGATGCGCCCCTTCTTCATGTCGAAGCTGACGTCGTTGAGGGCCGGCGGCAGCTCCGAGTCGTAGCGGAGCGTCACGCTGGCGAATCCCACCCTGCCCTTGAGCGGCGTCAGCACGTGGGCCGGCGGACCAGATTCGCGGGCGCTCTTGATCGTCATCAGCTCGTTGAGGTGGGCGACGCCGGTCTCGACCTGGGCGAAACGGTCGAGAGACCCGATCGCCGCCTGCATTGGAATCATCGCCCGCCACGCCATGATCAGGCACGCGGCGAGTGCGCCGAGCGTCATTTCACCGGCCTGCACCCTGTAGGCGCCGAAGATCGCGGTCGCCAGCCCGCCGCCGACAAGGGCGACGGCGCTGACCGCCGCCACCAGCGACGAAAACTGCGACGAATGGAACTCGTGCAGCGCCGCCTCGGCCGACAGCTTGCGGTAGCGGGCGAGCCAGGTCGCCTCGGCCCCGCAATACTTGATCGCCCGCATGCCGGCGAGCGTCTCGACCGTCAATTGCTGCAGCTCGGCGGCGGCGCCCGCGGCGCGGGCGGCGCGGCGGCCGACCATCACCCGGACCGACAACGCGAGGGCCGCGGCGAGCGCGACGGCCACTATCGGCGCCACGGCGATCCAACCACCGAGATAGGCGATCGCGACGACGAACACCAGGGCCATCGGCAGCTCGAACAACGCCGGCGCGGCGGGTCCGGTGAGGAACTCGCGCGCCGTTTCGAAGTCGCGGATGCGGCTGACGTGGGCGCCGACAGTGGTACGCTCGATCAGCGCCAGCGGCAGCGACAACGTCTTGCGGAACGCCTCGATGCCGACGATGTTGTCGAGCCGGGCGCCGACGAACGAGAAGATGCGCGAGCGGATCGACCACAGCACCCAGTCGCAGACCACCGCGATGCCGACGCCGACCGCGAGATAGGCCAACGACGACAGCGAGCCGGCCGCCACGACACGGTCATAGACGGCGAGAACGAACAGCGGTGTCGCCAGGTTGAGGAGCGTCATCAGCAAGGTGATGCCGAGCGCTTGGTTGAACAGGCCCTTGAAGCGCGCGACGACGGCGCGGAACCAGTTGATGTCCTGCTGCTCAAGCGGTGGCGAGACGCCGGCCAGCGGCGTGAAGGTGTAGGCAGTGCCGGCCATGTCTTCGTCGGGAAACTCCCCGTAGCGGCTGCGGGCTCCGTCGAAGGCCTGCAGCGTCTTGCCGTCGCTGCTGACCAGCACCATCGCAGAACCGTCGTCCGGCACGAATAGGCACGGCGCCATGTCCGGCTCGACGTCGTCGAGGTCCCCTTCTTCGCCGTAGCTATGAAAGCCGAGCGCCGCCATGACGTTGCGGAACGCCGTGATGTCGAGGCTATCGGTGAAGTGCGGCAACGCCTCGGCGACCTCCTGGGGATGGCCCTGCCAGCCGAGCGCCTCCAACATCGGCAGCAGGCAGGCCGACAGATCGCTCGCTGCCCGAATCCCGGCCAGCGCACCGCGATCGGCGCCCTCGCGTTCGTGGGGCGGGAACGGAGTCCCCGTGAAGCCGCCGGCGGAGCGGACGACCGGCTCCCGGCTGGCCAGCGCCGCGCTCATGCCGGTTGCGGGCCCAGGGCCGCTTGCGGCGGCGGGGCGGCGCGGCCGCCGGCCTGTTGGGGGGCGTGGGCGGCGCCTTGCGACGGCAGCTTGTGCTCGAACAGTCCGGCGTCGCGGATTTCGAAGATGCGGTCGGAAAGCCGGAGCATCGACGGCCGCTGCGTCACCATCACCAAAGTCACCCGGCCGCGCAGCCGCATCAGCACCTCCAGCAGCCGCGCGTCGGCCGGGCCGTCGATGAAGGCGTTGGCCTCGTCGAACAGCAGCACCCGCGGCTTATCAACCAGCGCCCGGGCAATGGCGATGCGCTGCCGCGTGCCGCGCGGCAACGTGTCTTCCGCGCCCTCCCCGATCCGGGTTTCATAGCCCTTGGGCAACTGGTTGAAGACGTCGTCGAGGCCGAGCAGCCCGGCCATGGCCAGGGCGTCCTGGGCGCGGTCGTCGCGGAACATGGTGATGTTCTGCAGAACGGTGCCGTTGAACACACGGGCTTCCTGCGGCAGGTAGGCGACCTGACGGCGGACCTGCGCGGGATCGCATTCGCGGAGGTCGTAGCCGTCGATGCGGGCGACGCCGCCGGTCGGTGTCAATACGCCCATCATCAGGTACAACAATGTCGTTTTGCCGCTGGCGCTGCGCCCGACGATGCCGACGGTCTGGCCCGCCTCGATGTGCAGATCGATGTTGTTGAATATCGGCGGCAGGTCCTCACCATCCTTACCCTTGCCGTAGTTGAAGCTGACACCGTCGAAATCGACGGCGCCCTTGATCGCCGGCAGCTCCAGGAGCCCGGTCGGCTTGTCGACAGGCATGTCCAGGATTTGTTGCAGCCGCTTGCGGGCGAAGCCCGCCGCTTGGAACCTCGGCCACAGGGCGGCCATGTCCTCGAACGGCTGCACGGCGCGGCCGGCGAGCAGGATGGCGGCCGCCAGGCCGCCGACGGTGAGACTGCCGTTGATGACGTAGAGGGCGCCGGCGCCGGCGACGCCGATCAGCGCCAGCTGCGCCAACACCGCCCCAAGGCCCAGGCTGCAGCCCTGATGGAGCGCCAGCCGGTAGTCGGCGCCGGCGGAGGTTTCCTGCAGCCGCTCGTAGCGCCGCAGCATCTGTTCTTCCATGCCCAGGCCCTTGACGGTCTGCACGCCGCTCAGGACCTCGATGATAAAGCCGAGGCGCCGGTCGTTGGCGAGCATTCCCTCCGCGATCGCCGAGCGCAGCCTCCCGAGGGCCAGGGCGGCCAGGCAAAACAGCGCGATCAGGGCGATCGGCACCAACACCAGGGTTCCGGCGAGATAGGCGATGACGCCAAGGAACAGCAGCACGAACGGCAGGTCGGCGACAGCGCCGATGGCGCGCGCACCGTAGAGCTCGCGCAACGGCTTCAGGGCGTTGAGACGCTCCAGGTAGGCGCCGGCGCCGCGTTTGTCGAAATCGGTGATGGCGGCGCCGAGCAGGCGTTCGACGGCGACGCAGCCGGTCAGGTGTTCGAAGCGCGCTCCCATCCAGCCGCCGACGTAGGCGCGGCCGACCCTGAGCAGCGTCTCGAGGATCAGTGCGCTAGCCACCCCGACCGCCAACCAGAACGTCGCCGCGGCATCGCGCTCCGGGATGACGTGGTCGAAAATCCGCATCAGCGCCAATGGCATGGCCAAGGCGAGGATGTTGAGGAACAGCGAAGCGACGGCGATGTCGAATACACCGCCCGGCATGGTGGCAAGGGCGCTCAGCCGGAGCCGTTCCGGCCGTTGCTTTTTCATGCGCTGGAACATGTGCGCTCTGTCACCGCCGCGATCCCAGGTTCACTCTCCGATGCCCCATCGGATGCCGGACCGAATGCCGGCTGGCGGACGCCGAAAGGCCCGGCGTTCTCCAGGGAATCCCCGTTCTATCGCTAATAAATTATGTTTAACAATCCGTTAGCGGCGCACCGATTGCAGCGCCGCGAGCCGGCCGGCAACGGTTATTTGGCCGGTAGCTTGTCGTTCAATTCGGCAATCACGTCCCGAACCTTGGCCATCGCTTCCGCCTTCGGCATCCCCGGCGCCAGCCGCGGGTCGTAGAGCGCCTTCAGGATGATCAGATCGGTGCGCGTCAGGTCGGTACGCCGGCTGTCGTCGTGGAAGATCGAGGGGCTGATGTCGTTGCTGTCGTTCGGCAATCCAAGGCTTTGTGTCATTTCCTCTAATAAACAATGGTTTATGCGAATAAGCAAACGTTCTGCATTAACCACGATGACGGCCCGCTGGATGCTGCCGGTGCGATCGTCGGCCCAGATCACGAAGTAGCAGCCGCCCTCCGCCGCCATCCGCTTCAGCAGTGCCGGATCGGCGTCGACCAGCCGCGGATCGGCCATGTAATTGCGCGGCAAGAAATTGATCATGAAATTCGGCGGCTCGCCGGTGATCTTGGCGTCCTCGGTCTTGATTCCGGTGGCCTCGGCCAGGCTGTTGAGGTGCTTTTGGATGAAAGTGAGGAACGGCTTCTTGACCTTGATCGGCGTCAACGCCCGTACTTCCTTGCCGCCTTCATCGGCCTTCGTCTCCTCGAAGGACCGCACCGCGATGCGCAGCGGCCCGGTCCACTTCTTGATTGCTCGGGATGGCGCCACGCCCGCGTATTCGGAGCCGAAGACGATGGTTTCGAAGTACTTGACCAGCTTGTCCACGGATGGCGGAGGATCGATCGGTTCCTGCTGCGCCGCCAGCGGCAACGGCAACAGCGCCGAAACGGCGACCAGACATGCCGCCCATGCCGCCGACAGTCGCCGTCGGCGGCCGGCGCGCGTCGCAGTTGCCCATGAAATTCCATAGGTCGAGCAAAGGGTTGCGGCGGGCTCCATGCCGTTATTGAGTCCGATGAATGTGGTTAAACAATGGCTTTCTCAACTGCCGTCGGGCTGGATGGTCCACGATTTCAGGATTGCGTCGGCAACCGGCCGGAAGATTTCAAACCGCGCCTCAGGTGCGCTGTAGATCCAGACATGGGTGACGATCCCCTTTGGCCTCGGCACCACGATGATCCAGCGTCGGTGGCGTTCGCCGCCGAACGAATAGGTCACTAGCATCTGTCGGCCGGCGAGACTGAACCGGGCGCTCTTGTAAGTCAGCGGCTGTTCCATCAACACCACCACGTCGCGGGCCTCGCGGTCGAGCAGTGCTTTTTGGTCGGCGAGCGTCCACTCGGTTGCTTGGGCCGCCGTGGCCGCGGCCGGCGGCTGCACGTTCTGGATGATGATTCTGGCGAAGTAAGCGTCGGTGCCTTTGGGGCCGCTGAAGGTAGCGATCGCGGCGGAAGGCTTGTCGGCTTCCCAGTCGCCGGGGTAGTCGATCGCATAGCCGTAGCGGGCGTCGGCGAAGCGCTTCGTCCGAGCCACCGGCATCGGCGGCTTGGCGAGCATGGCGCGGACCGGCGGCAACGCGGCGGCGGCCGGTTGGTCCGCCGGGGCTGGCCGGAAATTGTCGAGCACCCACTGGAACTCGCGGTCGAGTACCTCGAACCGCTCGCGCGGCGCGAAAAACATGAACACGAAATCGGTCTTGATGCCGCGCGCCATGATCAGCTTGGCTTGGCTCCCGGCGCCCTCGTACTTGGCCTCGACACCCTGAAGACCGGCCACCGTCGCCGGCTGTTCCTGGAGCTTCAGGGAAAACGGCTTGCCCTGCCCCAGGTACTGGGCCTCGAATTTGTCATTCAACTGCGGCAACGGTATTCGCGGGTTAGCGTCATTGGTCTGTATGATGATCCGGTAGCCTTGGCGGGAATCCAGGATCACCCGCTCCTTGTCGGGCTCCGAGACCTGGACACCTTTCGGCACCGGGATGACGAATTGGCGCGCCGGATGGACGTAGTCCTGCGCGTCGGCGTCCTTGGCGGGTGTGCCGGTCGCCGGCGGCTGCTGGGGGGCCGCTGGTTGCGGCGGTTGCGACTGGGCGATGGACGCCGGGTTGGCCGCGAGCGTAGACGGGGCCAACGCCAACGCCAGCACGCCCGCCGCTGCCACTTTCCAGCGCATGATTTCCGCAGCCTCCTCGGCATAGGGATGGCGATTGCCAGGGCCCCAAACCTACGGCATATTTTTTTTAAAATCGGTTAACTTTTGCCGTCGTAAACTGGCCAATTCGGCGCCTTGCAGGCCCCTTATCCTGGCCCACGTCTTGGCCCACGGGCCGCATGCCCCGACCGGTTTTAACGGCCAGCTCACGGAGTGTCGAGCCGTATGGCACGAATGAAGGACGATTATCGGTCGCTGTCGGGGCCGCAGAAGGCGGCGATCTTCATGTTGTCGTTGGGCCAGAAGCACTCGGCGAAGCTGTTCGAGCGGATGGACGACGAGGAGATCCGCGAGCTCAGCCAGGCGATGTCGAGCCTGGGCTCGATCTCGTCCAATATCGTCGAGCGACTGTTCGTCGAGTTCGCCGACCAGCTGTCGAGCGCCGGCGGCCTGGTGGGGTCGTTCTCATCGACGGAGCGGCTGCTGACCGCGGCGCTGCCGGAGGATCGCGTCAACCAGATCATGGAGGAGATGCGGGGTCCGGCCGGCCGCACCATGTGGGACAAGCTCGGCAACGTCAACGAGACGGTGCTCGCCAACTACCTGAAGAACGAGTACCCGCAGACGGTCGCCGTGGTGCTGAGCAAGATCAGGACCGATCACGCGTCGCGGGTTCTCTCCACCTTGCCGGAGAACTTCTCGATGGAAGTGATCATGCGCATGCTGCGCATGGAGGCGGTGCAGAAGGACATCCTCGACCACGTGGAGCGGACCTTGCGCTCGGAGTTCATGACCAACTTGGCGCGCTCGGCGCAGCGCGACAGCCACGAGCACATGGCCGACATCTTCAACAACCTGGACCGCAACACCGAGAACCGGTTCATGACCGCCTTGGAGGAGCGCAACCGCGAGAGCGCCGAGCGCATCAAGCAGCTGATGTTCACCTTCGACGACCTGGTGCGGCTGGACGCCCAGGGCGTCCAGGTGCTGCTGCGCCAGGTCGAGAAGGACAAGCTGGCGATGGCGCTGAAGGGGGCTTCCGACGAGGTCAAGAACCTGTTCTTCTCGAACATGTCGGAGCGCGCCGGCAAGATGATGCGCGAAGACATGGAGGCGATGGGCGCGGTGCGGCTGCGCGACGTCGACGAGGCGCAGGCCGGCGTCGTCGCCACCGCCAAGGCGCTCGCCGATTCCGGCGAGATCGTCATCTCCACCGGCGACGCCGAGAGCGAACTCGTCTATTGACTCCCGCCCTACGCGGCCAACACGGATGGACTGAACCCTTTTGCAGACGGATACTTCCAGCGTGAGCAGCGCCAAGAACCCGAAGCCGCCCGCCGAGGTGCGGAAGTTCATGTTCGACCGCTCCTTCGACGTGGTGGCGCCGAAGAAGAAGGAAGAGGTCGTACAGGAGAAGGTCGTCGAAGAGGTGGTGCCGGAAGTCGTCGTCCCGACCTTCAGCGAAGAGGAAATGAAAGCCGCGCGCGAGGAAGCCTTCGCCGCCGGCAAGCAGGAGGGCGCCGCCGACGCCAGGGCGTCGACCGAACGCGAGATCATGGTGTCGCTGAACGGCATCGGCGAGCACCTGAAGAACCTGTCCGAGGCCCAGGACAAGGCCAATGCCTCGGTGCTCGAGACCGCCGTCATCGTCGCCGTCGGCATCGCCCGCAAGCTGTTCCCGGCGCTCAACGAGAAGCACGCGCTCGGCGAAGTCGAACGCATGGTGGCGATGGCCATGGAGCGCGTCCTCGAGGAGCCTAAGATCGTCGTCTACGTCAACAGCAAGCTGAAGGCGCCGCTCGGGGAACGCATGGCCGGACTCGCCGCCAAGGCCGGCTTCAAGGGCGAAATGGCGATCGAGGGCGTGGACGACATCATCGTCGGCGATTGCCGCGTCGAGTGGATGGGCGGCGGCGCCCGCCGGCACATGGACGAGCTGTGGCAGGAGATCGACGAGGTCGTCGAACGCAACCTCGGCGACGGCTCCACGGCGGCGGCGACAGCCGACGCCGTTGATCCGGAGCCGGAATCCCCGACCGTGGAAGCGGACACCGGCGGCGCTATACTTGACGGCGACGGCGACAAGACAACCGATCGAGAGGCTCACTGAGCCCGCGATCCGAGGAGACCATCATGGCTGAAGAGAAGAACCTCGAACTCAACGAACTCGACGACAGCAAGCCCGCAGGCGGTGGCGGCGGCGAGGGATCGGGCGGCCTGCCTGACGTCAGCGACCTGCCGCGATCGGCCAAGGACCTGGAGGCGGTCTACGACATCCCGGTCCAGGTTTCGGCGGTGCTCGGCAAGACCACGATGCAGGTCAGCCAGCTCCTGAAGCTCGGCCGCGGCGCGGTGATCGAGCTCGACCGCAAGGTCGGCGAGGCGATCGACATTTACGTCAACAACCGGCTGGTGGCGCGCGGCGAAGTGGTCGTCGTCGAGGACCGGCTCGGGGTGACGATGACGGAAATCATCAAGACCGAAACCACGGCATAAGGCGCGCCCGATGGCCGAAGAAGTCATTCCCCTTCACATCCGCAGAGTCCGGACGGCGATGGACACGGCGACGGTCGTCGGCCTGGTGTGCGGATTCGGCCTGATCGCGGGCGCCATCTACCTGGGCGGCGCGCCGTCAAGCTTCGTCAACACGCCGGCCATCCTGATCGTCGGCGGCGGCACGCTGGCGGTGACCACCGCGTGCTTTTCGCTGGCTGAGATGGGGCGCACGCTCAGGGTGGTGCTGAAGACCATATTCCATTCGTCCCGCGACCCCTCCGACGCCGCGATCCAGGTGCTGAAGATCGCCGAGATGGCACGCAAGCAGGGCGTGCTGGCGCTGCAGAACATCCTCGGCTCGATCCAGGCCGAGCCGTTCCTTTACAAGGGCGTCTCAATGGTCGTCGACGGCACCCCCGGCGAGGAAGTGGAATCGATCATGCGCCGCGACCTGCACGCCACCGTGCAGCGGCACGCCAAGAGTACCAGTGTGCTGCGCAAGATGGGCGAGTTCTCGCCGGCGATGGGCCTGATCGGCACCTTGATCGGCCTGGTGCAGATGCTGGGCAACCTGGATCATCCGTCGACCATCGGCCCGGCGATGGCGGTGGCGCTGCTGACCACGTTCTATGGCGCCGTGCTGGCCAACATGGTGTTCCTGCCGCTGGCCGCCAAGCTCGAGCGCAATTCGACCGAGGAGGCGCTGGTCAACAGCGTCTACATGATGGGCGCGGCCTCGATCGGCCGCCAGGAGAACCCCCGCCGGCTGGAGATGCTGCTCAACAGCCTGCTGCCGCCGGCGCAGCGGGTCCGTTATTTCGACTAGCCGGGCAGCAGCGACGCCGCCGGTTGGAGACGAGGCATTATGCGGTTGCTCATCATCGGCACCCTGGAAGGCCAGATCGGCGCGGCGAGCCAGATCGCCATCCAGCGCGGCGCCAAGGTCCAGCAGGCCGACACGGTCGAGTCTGGGCTGGCCGGCCTGCGCTCCGGTCACGGCGCCGACCTGGTGATGATCGACGTCACCCTCGACGTCGCCGCCTTCATCAAGTCGTTGGAATCGGAGAGGATTTCCATCCCCGTCGTGGCCTGTGGCATCGGCAACGACACCAAGGCGGCGGTGCGCGCCATCCGCGCCGGGGCCAAGGAATACGTGCCGCTGCCGCCGAGCACGGACCTGATCGCCGCCGTGCTCGAGGCGGTGGCCGAGGAAAACTACGCCATCGTCCACAAGGACAAGAAGATGGCCGCCGTGCTCCGGCTCGCCGACCAGGTGGCGCCGAGCGACGCCGGAATCCTGATCACCGGGCCGTCGGGCACCGGCAAGGAGCTGGTGGCACGCTACGTCCACGGCCGCAGCCGCCGCAAGGGGCACCGCTTCGTCGCTGTCAACTGCGCCGCCATCCCCGAGAACCTTCTGGAATCGGAACTGTTCGGCCACGAGAAGGGCGCCTTCACCGGCGCCATCGCGCGTCGCATCGGCAAGTTCGAGGAAGCCAACGCCGGCACGCTGCTCCTCGACGAGATCAGCGAGATGGACCCGCGCCTGCAGGCGAAGCTGCTGCGCGCCCTTCAGGAGCACGAGATCGACCGCGTCGGCGGCGCGAAGCCGGTGCCGGTCGACGTCCGCATCATCGCCACCTCGAACCGCAACATGGAGGACGAGGTTGCCGGCGGCCGTTTCCGCGACGATCTCTACTTCCGCCTCAACGTCATGAACTTGAAGATCCCGGCATTGAAAGAGCGCCCCGACGACATCCCGGTGCTGGCCGATCACTTCGTCAAGAAGTACTCGGAAGCCAACGGCATGGCGGCGCTGCCGATCTCGGTCGAGACGCGCAAGCTGCTCGCCGCCCACGCCTGGCCGGGCAACGTGCGCGAACTCGAGAACACCATGCACCGCGCCGTGCTGCTGGCCACCGGCGACGAGATCGGCCCCGAGGCGATCATGCTCAACAGCGAGCGCGCCGCCGCGGCCGGGTCCGATGCCGCCGGCGACGCCGCCACCACCGCCGGCCTGGTCGGGCGCACCGTTGCCGACGTCGAGCGCGAGCTGATCATCGACACCTTGCAGCACTGCCTCGGCAACCGCACCCACGCCGCCACCATCCTCGGCATCTCGATCCGCACGCTCCGCAACAAACTGAAGCAATACGGCGAACAGGGCTTCCAGGTGCCGACGCCCGGCGACGGCGAGCGCCCCAACGCCTGATCCAACCGACGTGAACGACCGACACCGCCCAAGGACGATCTGACACCATGGCCGAGGCTACTACTCCCGCAACACGCCCCGCCCGCACGCCGGCCACCACCGGCACCGGCGAGCCGGGGGCGAAGGAATTCGACTTCAAGGGCTCGCTCGCCGCCGTCGCCGGCCGCGGCGACATCCTGCTCGCCCTCGGCGTCGTCTCGATCCTGGTGGTGCTCATCCTGCCGCTGCCGAAATGGGCGATGGACATCAGCCTGGCGTTCTCGATGACGTTTTCGGTGCTCATCCTGATGGTCGCGCTGTTCATAGAAAAACCGTTGGATTTCAATGCCTTCCCGACGATCCTGTTGCTCGCGACGATGATCCGGCTGGCGTTGAACTTGGCCTCCACCCGTCTGATCCTGGCCAACGGCCACGAGGGCACCGACGCCGCCGGCCAAGTCATTCAGGCGTTCGGCGGCTTCGTGATGAGCGGCAATTTCGTGATCGGCATCATCGTCTTCGGCATCCTGGTGATCGTCAACTTCATCGTCATCACCAAGGGTTCCGGCCGCATCGCCGAGGTGGCCGCCCGCTTCACCCTCGACGCCATGCCCGGCAAGCAGATGGCCATCGACGCCGAGCTGAACGCGGGCGCGATCAACGACGACACGGCGCGCCACCGCCGCCGCGCC
>JACPJY010000257.1 GCA_016187325.1 Rhodospirillales bacterium
AGCCGCCTGGTCGGCTCCGTCGCCGAGGCCAAGGAGGCGCTCGCCGCGATCGGGCTCCCTCTTATAGTGCGGCCGTCGTTCACCTTGGGCGGCATCGGCGGCGGCATCGCCTACGCGGCGGAAGATTTCATCGACATCGTCGAGGGCGGCCTCGACGCCTCGCCGGTCGGCCAGGTGCTGGTCGAGGAGTCGGTGCTCGGGTGGAAGGAGTTCGAGATGGAGGTTGTCCGCGACCACAAGGACAACTGCATCATCGTCTGCTCGATCGAGAACGTCGACCCGATGGGCGTCCACACCGGCGACAGCATCACCGTGGCGCCGGCCTTGACCCTCACCGACAAGGAATACCAGATCATGCGCAACGCCTCGATCGCGGTGCTGCGCGAGATCGGCGTCGACACCGGCGGCTCCAACGTGCAGTTCGCGGTCGAGCCGGCGACCGGGCGGCTGCTGATCATCGAGATGAACCCGCGCGTGTCGCGCTCCTCGGCCCTGGCCTCGAAGGCGACCGGCTTCCCGATCGCCAAGGTGGCGGCGAAGCTGGCGGTCGGCTACACCCTCGACGAGCTCGCCAACGACATCACCGGGGTGACGCCGGCCTCCTTCGAGCCGACCAGCGACTACGTGGTCACCAAGATCCCGCGCTTCACGTTCGAGAAGTTCCCGGCCACCAAGGCGCTGCTCACCAGCTCGATGAAGTCGGTGGGCGAGGCGATGTCGATCGGCCGCACGTTTGCCGAGTCGCTGCAGAAGGGCCTGCGCTCCATGGAGACCGGCCTCACCGGCTTGAACGAGGTGCCGCTCGACGGCGCCGCCGGCGGCAGGCTGATCGACAAGGCGGCGGCCCTGAAGGCGCTCGGCGAGGCGCGTCCCGAACGGGTGCTGATGATCGCGCAAGCCTATCGTTTGGGCCTGACCACGGCCGAGATCCACGCCGCCTGCCGCTACGACCCTTGGTTCCTGGAGCAGATCGCCGGCCTGGTCGCGGTGGAACAACGCGTGCGCGCCCACGGGTTGCCCGACCACCGCGCCGGCCTCTTAGGGCTTAAGAAGCTCGGCTTCTCCGACGACCGGCTGGCGGAGCTCAGCTTGCGCGCCGCCGCCGACGTCCAGCGCCTGCGCCGCGAGCTCGTCGTGCATCCGGTCTACAAGCGCGTCGACACCTGCGCCGCCGAGTTCGCGGCCGAGACCGCGTATATGTATTCCGCCTACGAGGGCACGGGAACGGAAGCCCCCGAGTGCGAGGCCGAGCCGACGGCGCGCCGCACAGGGCATCGAGTTCGACTACTGCTGCGTCCACGCCGCCTACGCGCTCAAGGAGGCCGGCATCGAGGCGATCATGGTCAACTGCAACCCGGAGACGGTGTCGACCGACTACGACACCTCCGACCGCCTCTACTTCGAGCCGCTGACCGCCGAGGACGTGATCGAGCTGGTGCGGGTGGAACAATCCAACGGCGACTTCCTGGGCGTCATCGTCCAGCTCGGCGGCCAGACGCCGTTGAAGCTGTGCCAGGGGCTCGCCGACGCCGGCATCCCGATCCTCGGCACCTCGCCCGACGCCATCGACCTGGCCGAGGACCGCGAGCGCTTCCAGGTGCTGCTGAACGAACTCAAGCTCAAGCAGCCGGCCAACGGCATCGCCCGCTCGCAACAGCAGGCCGAGAAGGTCGCCGACACCATCGGCTATCCGCTGGTCATCCGGCCTTCCTACGTGCTCGGCGGCCGCGCCATGGAGATCGTCCACGACTTAGGTTCCCTCAAGCGCTACATGGCCGAGGCCGTGCGCGTCTCCGGCAACAACCCGGTGCTGCTGGATTCGTTCTTGCAGGACGCCATCGAGGTCGACGTCGACGCCGTCTCGGACGGCGAGGACGTGTTCGTCGCCGGCATCATGGAGCACGTCGAGGAGGCGGGCATCCACTCCGGCGATTCGGCGTGCTCGCTGCCGCCCTAT
The DNA here is from genome assembly GCA_016187325.1 of Rhodospirillales bacterium. GTDB lineage: Bacteria > Pseudomonadota > Alphaproteobacteria > Rhodospirillales > Casp-alpha2 > JACPJY01. The sequence continues at coordinate 1,958 of JACPJY010000257.1, forward strand.
TCGCTCTCCAAAAAGCTTATCGCCGAGCTGGAGCGCCAGACGACCC
>JACPJY010000227.1 GCA_016187325.1 Rhodospirillales bacterium
CACGAACACCTTGGCCGGAGCGACCGTGCCGGCCGCCGTCATCATCATCGGGAAGGCCCGGCTAAAATTGGACGCCGCCTCGATGACCGCCTTGTAGCCGGCGAGGTTGGATTGCGACGACAGGATATCCATGCTCTGGGCGCGGCTGATGCGTGGCATCAACTCCATGGCGAACGCGGCGAGGCCGGCCTTGGCGCAGGCCTCGACATCCTTTGGACTGGTCAACGCGCCGAGCGAGGCGATCAGAATCGTGCCCTTCTTCATCGCCGCGATCTCGCCGTCGAGCGGCGCCTGGATCTTGAACACCACGTCGGCGGCCTTGTACGCCGCGTCGGCGGTGGCGGCGATGGCGGCGCCGGCGTCCTCGAAGGCCTTGTCGGTGAACGACGCACCAGCCCCCGCGCCCTTTTCGACGACGACCTGAAAACCCAATCCTATCAGCTTCTTGACGACATCAGGCGAGGCGGCCACCCGTGGCTCGTTGTCACGGCGTTCCTTCGGTATGGCGATCTTCATGGCAGGAATTTCCTCGTGGTCCCTGGGCGGTGCTTATTCGACGGGCGCTCCTTGGCGAGCGCCCTTGAGTGGAATTTTATGCCCCCTCGCGTCCGGTTGCACAAGGACCCTTCGTCGGCAAACTCCGGCTGGCCGACGCTTTCGTTGTCCGAACCGGCGTCCAGTGGCCGCGCCACGACTTTCTGATAAAGGCCGCCGAAATAGGTTTCCTTGCGCCACGAGAAGCCGGCTGCGTTTTCGGCGAGCTCCCAAATCTCGCGATCCCAGAGCCCCTTCGCGAACGGCTCCAAATGATCGAAGATGGTCGACATCAGTCCCTTCAGCGGATGCCACGCCGGGGGCTGGTGATAGTCCAGGAACACCGCCTTGCCGCCCGGCTTGACGCTGGCGAGCAATCCGTCGACGATCGCCCGCTTCCAATCGTCGGGGACCTCGTGCAAAAGGAAATAGCTGCACACCCCGTCATAGGGCCCACCCCCGGGTTCGCGGGCGTTGGCGCGTCGTACCCTCACCCACGGCAGGCCCGTCAGCTTGCGTCTCATGCACGCGACCTGGATCGGCGTGATGTCGATCGCCTCCAGGTGTCCCTTGGGGCCGATCCGGCGTGCCAGATTGGGCACCACATCGCCATAGACATGGGCGGCCTGCAGCACCCGCTGGCCCGGTTCGAACTCGCCGAAGGTGATCCGCTGCAGGCGCCGGTTGTTGCCCCATAAGATGGTCGAGACGACGATGTTACGATCCAGTAGCCGGACATTGCGGGGATCGATATAGGCCCAGCGGTAGACGTCGCGCATATAATCCGGCACCGGCAGCGCGGTCTTCGCGGTGACGACCGGCGACGCCATAGGGGCGGCCATGGGGACAGCGATCGGTACGGCGGTGCGAAGGCTGGTCACGGCGCGATCATCCGTTTCGTGGCTCTCGTCGGGGCCGATCCGGGCCGGTCGCCTTCGCCCATTCGCGATTGCCCGACCTTGGTCCGGATCAGCTTCGGCAGCGAACGTCAGCCGCCGATGGCCTTTTCGTAATGCTTCTCCCACCCTTCGGGAAGCTTGTGCGCGATACCTTGATGGCAATCGATACAGGTTTCCTTGTTCTTGGTCGCGTTCTTGTGAAACCGCTGCGCGCGCTTCTTTTGCGCGTCGATCTTCATAGTGTCGAAGGCGTGACAGTTGCGGCATTCATGTGAATCCCTTGCCTTCATGCTGCGCCACACGTTGCTGGCGAGCTGCAGGCGTGCCGCCTCGAATTTCTCTTTCGTGTCGATCGTTCCCATTATCTTGTGGAATAGCTCGTTGGTAGCTTGCACCTTGCGCACCAGCTTCGGCCCCCATTCCTTCGGCACGTGGCAGTCCGAACAGACGGCCCGCACGCCGGAGACGTTTTGGTAATGCGGCGATTGCTGGTATTCTGAATAGACGAAGGCACGCATCTCGTGGCAGCCGGTGCAGAACGCCTGCGTGTTGGTGAACTCCATGAAGGTGTTGAAGGCGCCCCAGAAGGCGATGCCGGCGATGCCGCCGACAATTAAGATGCCACCCCAGGAAAACCGCCCGGTCGGACTCCAGAACCAGCGCCACAAGCGCACCAGCGCGTTCGGGCGGCCTTGCTCTTCGGATTGTGCCATGATTGATCCCCTTCTTAAGCCGCCGCCATGTTGGATCGGCGGCGCTAGTCCCCGCTAGCCGTCGATAAGTTTAGGACGTTCCCGTTGCGGCGGATATCGTCTTTATCCGTCGCAACGGGGCGCGTCCTATTGTATCCCGGAAAAACTGGGCCTTTCGCTGCCCGTCGTCATTTCACGGTCACCGCCGTGATCGTCGCCTTCGCGCCGATCCCCAGCGTCACCGGGAACGACACGTGGTGACCCCGGGTGGTGATGTTGTCGTCATGTACCGCGAAGCCGACGTCGTAGACTTCGCCGGATATCAGGATCTTGTCGTCGGCGGGGTGCCCGGTGTTAAACTTGCGGGTCCACACCACCGTCCACATACCGTTCTTCCAAGTACCTTTGACGTCGTTGTTGTCGGCGGCCGACCCGGACGCATTCTTCGGCGTCACGGTATAGCGCGGGACCAGGTCGCCTTCCTTCCAGCCGGCGTTCGGATCGAACGCCACCGCGTTCTCCGGCGTCAAGGCCGCCGGCTTCGATTGATCGCGGAGATCGGCCATGGTCCGCGATTTGAAGCCGACCTTCTTGGCGTCGTACATGAACTTCGGCTGCTTCTTGTCCTTGTCCCAGTTGGCGGCGAACGGGTTTTTGCCCTCGTCGAACAAACGGTATTCGAGGACGTAGCCGTCGTCGGCCATGTTGGCGACGTTCGAGCGATGCGCCCGCCATTGCATTAACTCGACGAAGTGGCCGGCGGCCTTGAGCTTGGCGATCTCCTCGGCCGACTTGGTCTTGTCCCAGGTCGCCATATCGTCGGTGCGCGTTTCCGGCAGGTACTTACGCACGTCGCTCTTCTTCAGCACCTTGCCGAGCAGCGGGTTGGCCTCAACATCGGCTTTCTTGGCTTCCTTCTGCGTATCGCGCATGCCGTCGTGGCAGGTCAGCCAGCACCCCTGATTCTTGAACCCCGGCACCTTGCCGTCGTCGAGCATGATCGTCAGCCGGTCCTCGTAGATCGCCGGCTTCTTGTCCTTCCACACTTCATCGTCCAGCCTCGGCCAGCCGTAGGATTTCCACGCCTTGCCGTCGAAGCGGAAGTGCGGATAGGCCGAGCCAGGAAAATCGTTGCCGGTCTTCCACTGGAAGCGCAGGTAGAGGTTGTCGTTGTCGTGGGCGGCCTGCACCGCGAGATCGATCGTCGCCGGCTTGCCGGGGATCGGATGCGGCTCGAGTTTCTTGCCGGTGACGATCTTTTGCCCCATCTCCGCTTCCTCACCCTCGTGGCAGGAAACGCAGGAATCGCCGGCCTTCACTTTCTTGTCGGCGCGCTTGTGCTCGGGGCTGCGCAGCCATTGGTAGCTGGACTGTCCTGGGTAGAACAGCTTGACGGTCTTGGCGGGAACTTGTGACCAATCGGACGGTGGCGCCGACAACGCCGGCGTGGAAGCGGCCGCCGCCAATGCCGTGATCGCCACGCCCAGAGACAGTTTTTGCACGAATTCGAACATCGTATCTCTCCCGTGTGTGAGCGATAGGAACTGTGGGAACGGGTCAATCAACAACAATTTCGCCGGGCAGGCATTGACCTGGGTCAATTTTAGTCCACCCGTCCACCGACACCAACCCGCGAAAATCCGCGTTTTTTGGCTGCCAAGGCCCGGGCCGCCGAGCGCCGGCAGTGGCTTTCGGGAGCGCCTCGCCGGTTGCCCACGGCCGGCAATGCGGCCAAACTGCCGCCCGCCGTAAACTTCAAGGAGCCCCGATGCTAACAACGCTGAAGGCCACCCGCGGCATGGTGGTCGCCCCGCACCACCTGGCCGCCCAGGCCGGGCTCGCGGTATTGCGCGACGGCGGCAACGCCGTCGAGGCGATGGTCGCGGCGGCCGCCACCGTCGCCGTCGTCTATCCGCACATGAACGCCCTCGGTGGCGACAATTTCTGGCTGATCGCCCTGCCTGGTGGCGCGCCGACCGGCATCGACGCCTGCGGCGCGGCGGCGGCAAAAGCCGACATCGGTTTCTACCGGAAGCAGGGCCATGCGGCGATTCCGTCGCGCGGGCCGCTGGCGGCGCTGACCGTGGCCGGCGCGGTGTCGGGCTGGCGACAGGCGTTCGCCGTCGCCAAGGACTGGGGCGGCGGTCTGCCACTGGCGAGGCTTTTCGAGGACGCCGAGTACTACGCCCGCGCCGGATTCCCGGTGACCGCCTCGCAACACAACAACACCCGCGACAAGATGGCGGAACTCAAGGACGTCCCCGGATTCGCCGCCGCTTACCTGACCGACGGCAAGCCGCCGACGGTCGGCGCGCCGTTCAGGAATCCGGCTCTCGCCCGCACCCTCAAGCGGCTCGCCGACAACGGGCTCGACGATTTTTACCGCGGCGGCGTTGCCCGCGACGTCGCCGCCGATCTCGCCCGCGTCGGCAGCCCGCTCGCCGACGACGACCTCGCCCGCCACCGGGCACTGGTGGTCGAGCCATTGTCCGTCGCGCTCAGGGCGGGCACCGTCTACAACATGCCGCCGCCGACGCAGGGGCTGGCGTCGCTGATCCTGCTCGGGGTATTCGAGCGCCTCGGCGTCGGCGAGCCGGAAGGATTCGAGTTCGTGCACGGCTTGGTCGAGGCCACTAAGTGCGCGTTCCGGGTGCGCGACCGGCACGTCACCGATCCCGCTTATATGACCGTCAAACCGGCCGATTTCCTCATCCCGAAGACACTGGATGGCATGGCGGCCGGTGTCGATCGGCGCCGCGCCGCGCCATGGCCCGAGGCCAAGCCCGGCGGCGACACCGTTTGGCTCGGCGCCGTCGACGGCGCCGGCCGGGCGGTCAGCTTCATCCAGAGCATCTATTGGGAATTCGGCTCCGGCGTGGTGCTACCCGAGACCGGCATCACTTGGCAGAACCGCGGCATCAGCTTCAACCTGACGGATGGCGCCCACAACTGCCTGATGCCGGAGCGGCGACCGTTCCATACCATCCAGCCGGCGCTGGCCCGGCTCGCCGACGGTCGCACCATGGTCTACGGCACCATGGGCGGCGAAGGCCAGCCGCAGACCCAGGCGATGGTGTTCACCCGCCACGCGCTATTCGGCCGCGGCCTGCAGGCGGCGGTAACGGCGCCGCGCTGGCTGTTGGGCCGAACCTGGGGCGCCGACAAGACCAATCTCCGGATCGAGGGTCGTTTCGCCCCGCACGTCATCGACGCCTTGCGCGCCGCCGGTCACGACGTCGAGGTGGTGGGGCCGTTCGAGGAGTTCATGGGCCACGCCGGGGCCCTGGTCCATCATCCGGCGGACGGCGGCGCCGGCAGCATGATCGAGGGCGCCGCCGATCCGCGCAGCGACGGCGCCGCAGCCGGGTTCTAGATCGCGGCGGTCGCTACCAGCCGATCACTTTCGGCAGCCAGAGGGCGAGCCCCGGGTGGAAGAAAAGCACCACCAGCGCCGCCAATTGCAGGATGACGAACGGAATGACGCCGACGTAGATGTCGCGGGTTGTCACCTCGGGCGGCGCTACGCCCTGCAGGAAGAACAGCGACCAGCCAACCGGCGGCGTCAGGAACGACGTCTGCAGGTTCAGGCACACCAGGATTGCCAGCCACACCATGTTGACGTCGGTGCCGGCGAGGGCGGGCAGGAACAGCGGCAGCACGATATAGGAAATCTCGATCCACTCGAGGAAGAAGCCGAGGATGAACAGGATCAACAGCATGAACACGATGGCGCCGGTGACCCCGCCCGGCACCAGCTTGAACATGTCCTTCACCAGGTCCTCACCGTTGAGTCCGCGGAAGGCAAGCGAGAACGCCTGGGCGCAGATCAGGATGAAGAACACCATGGCGCTGATCTTGAGCGTGTTGCGGACGGTTTCGGTGAGCACCTGCCCGGTGAGCCGCCCGGCGATGGCAACCACCAGGATGCTGCCGAGGGCGCCCATCGAGGCGGCTTCGGTCGGCGCCGCGATGCCGCCGATGATCGAGCCGAGCACGGCGACGATCAGCAGGCGACGATCAGCAACAGCGGCGGCAACACCACGCGCACGGTCTTTCCCGCCAGGTCCCGGCGCGACATCTCCATCCGTTCCGCCTTCGGGATCGCCGGCGCCGACCGAGGATCGAAATAGCCGACAGCGATCATGTATACGGCGTAAAACCCGGCCAGCAGCAGCCCCGGCACCATCGCCGCCGCGAACAGCGTTCCCACCGATTCACCGAGGATGTCGGCGAGCAGGATGAGAACCAGCGACGGAGGGATGATCTGGCCGAGCGTGCCGGAGGCGCAGATGGTGCCGCAGGCTAGCCACTTGGCATAGCCGCGACGCAGGAACACCGGCAGTGTCAGCAGGCCGAGCGTCACCACCGTGGCGCCGACGATGCCGGTGGACGCGCCCATCAGCACGCCGACCAGGATGATGGACAGTCCCATGCCGCCGCGCAGCCCGCCGGCGAGATGCCCGACCACGTCGAGCAGCTCCTCGGCCAGTCGCGAACGCTCCAGCATCACCCCCATGAACACGAACAGCGGGACCGCCATCAGCGTGTAGTTGGTGACGACGCCGAAAATGCGTAGGGGAAGCAGGTTGAACAACCCGGGACCGAAGCCCAGGTAGCCGAACAGCAAGCCGGCGGCGGCGAGCGCGATCGCCACCGGGAAGCCGATCATTAGCATCCCGAAGAAGCCGAGAGCCATCAGGATGGCAAGGACTTCATTAACCACAGCGGTCTCCGGCGACGATGGTGACGACGCTGCGCGCCCCCTGCCCCACCGCCTGCAGGGCGACGAGCGCGAAGCCGAGGGGAATGAAGGACTTGATCAGGTAACGGTACGGCAGTCCGCCGGGGTCGGTGGAGCCTTCGAGACTGGTGAAGGCGTGCTCGACCTGGGCGAAGGACAGCTCGAAGATGACGACGGCGACGGTCAGCGTCGTTACCGCCACGGCGAGATCGACCCACGCCCGCATCGACGGGCCGAACTTCTCATAGAACATGTCGACCCGGACGTGCTCGTTGTAGCGCATCGCATACGCCATGCCGATCAGCGCGATCGGTGACAGCAGATGCCACTCCAGCTCCTGCATCCATACCGGCCCGATGCGGAACAGGTAGCGCAGCGTGACGTTCCACGCCACCAGCAAAACGATGGCCAGCGTGCACCAGGCCGCCCCGCGCCCGACCAGGTCGTTGAACCAGTCGATGCGGTCGGCCAGGGCGGTCAGGCGCGTTGCCGGTGTCGACGGCGAGGATTGGCTCATTTCGTGCGGCTCAAATGGATGGGAAAGCTGCGGCGATCATCGTCTCAAGCGATGCGACATGGGTAAGATCGGCAATTCGGAAAAGACGCGCGGCCCCGCCCGGCCTTGGGGGCGGGGCCGCGATCCGGATCAGGCCTTGCGAATTTGGCCGTTGAAGGGGACCTCGCTGAGGTCGTTCCACGCGTCGTGCTTGGTCTTGAACGCGAAGTACGAGTCGTAGACCTTCTTGGTCAACGGGTCCTTGGCCGCCTCGGCGGCCAGGAACTCCTTAGCCTTGCCGTGCATCACCTTGAGGACGTCGGCGGGGAACGGTTGCGCCTTGACGCCCTGGTTCTTCACCAAGTCCGCAAGGGCGTCGCCGTTGTTGGCCTCGGACCAGGTGTGGCTGGTGAGGTTGGCATCGCGGGCCGCCGCCTGGATGATCGCCTGGATGTCCTTGGGCAGGCTGTCCCACGCCTTCTTGTTGATGATGAGGTCCGAGGTCGTCGACGGTCCGAGGTCGTCGACGGCTCGTGCCAGCCCGGGGTGTAGTAGTTCTTGGCCGCCTTGTGCAGGCCGAGGCGGCGATCCTGGTAGGGACCGACCCATTCGGCCGCGTCGATGACGCCGCGCTCGAGCGCCGGGAAGATCTCTCCGCCCGGCAACAACACCACCTTGACCCCGGCGGTGGCGTAGATCTTGCCGCCGAGGCCGGGAATCCGCATCTTGAGGCCGTTGAGGTCGGCCGCCGACTTGATCGGGTTCTTGAACCAGCCGCCCATCTGCACGCCGGTGTTGCCGCACGGCATGCCGACCATGCCGAACTCGCCCAGGATCTGGTTCCACAGCTCGAGGCCGCCGCCGTGGTAATACCAGGCGTTCTGGCCCTGGTAGCTCATGCCGTAGGGAACGGTACCGAAGTATTCGAACGCGCCCTTGCGGCCCGACCAGTAGTAGGCGACGCCGTGGTTCATCTCGACGGTACCCTGTTGGACGGCGTCGAAGCCGCCGAACGCCGGGATCAACTCGCCGGCGGCGTAGACCTTGATCTTGAGGCGGCCGCCCGACATCGCCTCGATGTTCGCGGCCATGCCCTCGGCGCTGCCCGGGCCCGACTGGTAGAACGGCAGCTTCGGCGGCCACGTGGTGGTCATTTTCCAATTGAAGGTCTGCTGGGCATTGACGATAGCGGGGGCCGCGAGCGTGCCGACCGCGGCGCCGGCTAGGCCGGCCTTCAAAAATGTACGGCGTTTCATAGAACTAACCTCCCTGTCCTAGGTTCGATGACGATGTTTGTCTTTTTTTGCCCGCGATATGACGGTATTCGGCGCGGAGTCCTTCGAATACCTTAGGCCGATCAGGGCGCAAAAGACAACGGTTCCCCCGTGTGCCGCGACCGCCGGGCTACGTAGAATCCCGGGTGGCCAGCGGCGTCGCGGGCAACCATGATGCCGCGGCATCCGCAATTCCCGCGCCAGATCCGCCGCTGCCGTCGCCGCGTCAACCCAACAGTCTGATTTTGAATGGAAATTCGGGGCTCGCCGGCGGCTGGCCGGGGGCCCCGGCAAGACGTGAGCGCGGCCACTGCCCGATTGATGGGCAGCCCGGTTGCCTATTCGCTGACCAGACCGCGATCAACCGTCGCCGGCCGGTTTTCCCGCTTTCCCCGCCGGCGGAGCGGTCGCATCGTCGATCACGTTCGCCCGCGGGTCGTTCCAGCCGCCGACGAGATCGTGGAGCACGGTGGCATGGGCGTCGACCTCGTCGATCCGTCGCCGCGCTTCCCCGGACAAGTCGGCGTCCGGATGGCGGTTGAGGAACTTACGGAGCGCGTCGGCGCTGGCGCAGATTGCGGTGACGCTGTCGCCTAGGCTGCGCGGCCTTTTCATGTAGACGTCATGGACGTTGCGAAGGCTGTCGACCAGAATCTGGATCAGCGTCTTGATCATCGGCGGCTGCTTGGCGAGCATCGCCGCGATGCCGGCGCTGGGGACGTTGACGATGACGCTTTCCTCCAACGCCACCGCGTGCGCCATGCGCTTCGAGCCGTCGATGATCGCCATTTCGCCGAACAGCTCGCCGACGCGGATGGTGGCGAGTTGGAGATCCGCGCCGTCGATGGTCTTGAAGATGCCGATGGAGCCGGTCTCGACGATATAGGCGGCATCGCCGGCATCGCCTTCCTTGAAGATGATGTCGCCCTGCTTGAAGAAGCTTTTCTTTAGCGCGCCGCCGTCGACGTACATGAAATAATCTCCCGCCGCGTCTCGCCCGGCGGGCGTAATTCTAGCCGTCGGCGCGTGCGCTGCACAAGCGATGTCGCCTCAATCCGCGGGCGGGATGCCGAACTTGCCCAGTATCTTCCTCTGGCGCTTGGCAAGCGTTTTCTCGTCGAAATCGTCGATCAGGTTGTGGAACATGCGGTGCCAGTTGATCTCCGCTTTCAGGTGCGTAAACACGCTGCCGAGCCCGATTGCCGAACGGTCCATCAGCACGAATTCCTTCGGCGGCGTTACGCCGCCGATGCGGCGCAACTCCTGGTGGACCTTGGCGGCGACGCCAGCTCCGTACATGACCCCGCCCGTCTCCTGGATGGTCTTCGCCTTGTCGTCGAGCAACGGCGCGTACAGGAAATGCGCCCACTGGTTCAGGATGTTGATGACGTCGCGGCGAAGATTGACGAATCCCCACGTCTCGTAGGCGTGCACGGCCAGCTCCTCGTCGTCGTCGCGGAGCGCCTTGTAAAGGTCGATGACGGCGCCGACGAAGCTCGGCTTGAAGATGCGCACGCAGCCGAAGTCCATCAGGTTGACCGATGCGTCGGGCCTGACGGTATAGTTGCCGAGGTGCGGATCGCCGTGCAGGACGCCGTAATAATAGAACGGCACGTACCACGCCCGGAACATGTTGTGGGCGACGGCGTTGCGGCTCTTGATGTGCCGGTTGACGAACTTCAGCAGAGGCTCGCCCTCCAGCCATGTCATGGTCAAAAGCCGGTCGCTGCACAACTCGTCTACCAGCTCGGGCACGTGGACGCCCTTCTCGCGCTTGAGGATTTCTTTGAACAGGCGGAGATTGCGTGCCTCGCGGCGGTAGTCCAGCTCCTCGCGCAGGCGGTTCGACAGCTCCTTGTGGATCTCGCGCGGGTCGATGGCGCCGTCGTAGCGGCGGTAGAGCGAGAACACCATCTTCAACTGCTTGAGGTCGGCCTCGACCACCGAGGCCATGTCCGGGTACTGGATCTTGCAGGCGAGTTGCCGGCCGTCGTGGGCGACCGCCCGGTGCACCTGGCCCAGCGACGCCGCCGCGGCAGCTACCGGCGCGAACGACTTGAACCGCGCCTGCCATTCGGGCCCGAGCTCGCCGGCCATGCGGCGGCGCACGAATGCCCAACCCATGCTGGGCGCGTTGGTCTGCAGCTTGGCCAGTTCGACGATATACTCGTTGGGCAGGAAGTCGGGCACGGTGGCCATGATCTGCGCCACCTTCATCAACGGCCCTTTGAGCCCCCCGAGTGCCGCCTTCAACTCGGCGGCGTTCTCTTCCCGATCGATCGGGATGCCGAGGAACCGACCGCCGGCGGCGCGCACGGCGAAGCCGCCGACGGTGGTGCCGACCTTGGCGTAGCGCTTGACGCGGCCGGCGAGGGTGTCCTTATCGGCCATCGCGGCGTGCCCCCAGCGCGACGCGGAACGGGCGGCGGCCGCTCAACGGCCGGCCTCCAGCTCGTCGATAAAGCCCGAAATCACGTCGAGCCCGCGCTTCCAGAATTTCGGATCGGAGGCGTCGAGCCCGAACGGCTTCAGGAGCTCCTTGTGGCGCAGCGTGCCGCCGGCCTTCAGCATCTCGAAGTACTTGGCCTGGAACCGCGGATGGCCGTTGCGGAACACGTCGTACAGCGAATTCACCAGGCAATCGCCGAACGCATAGGCGTAGACGTAGAACGGGGTGTGCAGGAAATGCGGGATATAGGACCAGAAGTGCCGGTAGTCGTCGTCGTAGCGGAACGCCGGGCCGAGGCTCTCCTTCTGCACCGCCATCCAGATCTCGCCCAGCCGCTCGGCGCTGAGTTCGCCCTTTGGGCGCTCGGCGTGCACCCGCGTCTCGAACTGGTGGAACGCGATCTGGCGGACTACCGTGTTCATCATGTCCTCGACCTTGCCGGCGAGCAGGATGTGCCGGCGCTTCGCATTCTTCTCTCCGGCCAGCATCGCCTGGAACGTCAGCATCTCGCCGAACACCGACGCCGTCTCGGCCAGCGTCAGCGGCGTGTCCGACATCAGGGCGCCCTTGGGCGCCGCCAGCACTTGGTGCACCCCGTGGCCGAGTTCGTGGGCGAGCGTCATCACGTCCCGCGCCCGGCCGTGGAAATTCAACAGCACGTAGGGATGCACCGACGGCACCGTGGAATGGCAGAAGGCGCCAGACGCCTTGCCGGGGAAGGGCGGTGCGTCGATCCAGCCCTTGGCGAAGAAGCGCCCAGCGATCTCCGACATCTCGGGTGCGAAGCGGCCGTAGGCCGAAAGCACCAGCTCGCGCGCCTCGCGCCAGGTGTAGAAGCGGTCGGAATCGTCCGGCAGCGGCGCGTTGCGGTCCCAGCTGTTGAGCTTCTTGACCCCGAACCACTTTGCCTTCAGCCGGTAATAGCGATGCGAAAGCCGGCCGTAGCTCGACCTTACCGCCTCGACCAACGCGTCCACCACCTCGTCCTCGATCAGATTCGCGAGGTTGCGCTGCGAAACCGGGCGCGGATAGTGCCGCCACTGGTCCTCGATCTCCTTATCTTTGGCAAGCGTGTTGGTGATCAGCGTCAGCACCCGCATCTTCTCGGAAAGGCCATTGCGTAACGCCCTGGCGGCCCGCTTGCGCACCTTGGCGTCCTTGTTGGACAGCAAATTCAGGGTATCGGAGAGCGTCATCGCCCGGGCGCCTTTCCAACCGTCGACCGTGAAGCGCAGGTCGGCCATGGTCTCCTCGAACAGCCGTGTCCAGGCGCCGCGGCCGGCAACGTATTTCTCGTGCAGAAGCTTTTCCAGCTCGTCGGAAAGCTGGTGCGGGCGGAACACCCGGTTGTCGCGGATCCACGACTCGTAATGGGCGGCTTTCGGGTGCTTGAGTTGCCGCTTCAGGCGTTTGTCCGGGATGCGGTTGAGCTCGAGGCTGAAGAACACGGTCCCGGTCGAGATTCGCGTCACCCGCTCCTGCATGGTTTGGAAGTAGGCGCCGGTCCTGGGATTACTGAGATCGGTGACGTAGCGCAGGTGCGCGTAGCTCATGATCCGCTGCAGGCGTTCGGCCAGCTTCTCGTAGCGGGCGATGGCGCCGCCGAGGCCCTTGCCGTCGAGGCGGGCGAGTTGGCCCTCGTAGGCAGCGCGGAATTTCTTAGCCTCCTTCTCCGCCCTCTCGAGGTCGGCGTTCAGAGCCGGCGCGTCGGGCCCGGAATAGAGGTCCTTCAGGTTCCACCGGGGAAGCCCGCCCGTCGCGTCTTTCTTCGGCGTCCTGGTGGCACTGACCTTGCTCATGTCATCTCCCTTGCGCCGGCGGCGCGTCGTCGCCGGGGCGGCCCGGCTGGACAGCCATATAATGATGGAAATACCCCGCGGCAACGACAATGATAGGCGCGGAAACCGGGAAGGAACCCCCCATATGGGTGACCGCGACTGGCCCAACCTCGCGGCCATGTTCTTCGACCAAGTCGATCGGCTCGGGGAGCGGCCGTTCCTGTGGAAGAAGCGCGACAGCGTCTATAAGCCCTTAAGCTGGGGCGACACCGCAGTGGGGCGACACCGCGGCGCGCGTGACGCCGCTGGCCCGCGCCCTCGTCGGGCTCGGTGTCGGCAAGGGCGATCGCGTAGTGCTGCTGTCCGAGAACCGCCCGGCGTGGCTGATCGCCGACATGGCGATCATGTCGATCGGCGCGATCACCGTTCCGGCCTACGTCACCAGCACCCAGAATGACTACCTGCACATCCTCCGCGACTGCGGCGCCAAGGGCGCCATCGTTTCCGACCGCACGCTGTCGCGTAAGCTGCTGCCGGCGGCCCACATGGCGCCGGAGGCCAAGTTCGTGATCTCCATGGACCCGCCGGAGATTTCCCAGCAGCTCAGCGTCGAGGTGCTGCATCTGGACGACGCCGTGCTGCGCGGCCGCGAAGGGCACCACAACATCGTCGAGATGGCACGCAAGTGGTCTCCCGACGACACCGCCTGCATCATCTACACCTCGGGCACCGGCGGCGTGCCGAAAGGGGTGATGCTGAGCCACCACAACATCCTATCCAACTGCGAGGGCGCGCGCGACGCGCTCAAGTCGCTCGGCATCGACAATAACGTGTTCCTGTCGTTCCTGCCGCTCAGCCATTCCTATGAGCACATGGCCGGGCAGTTCTTCCCGATGTCCATCGGCGCCGAGATCTATTACGCCGAGGGCGCCGAGACACTTGCCACCAACATGGTCGAGGCGCGACCGACCATGATGACGGCGGTGCCGAGGCTTTACGAGAGCCTCTACCAGCGGATCACCGCCGGGGTGCGCAAGTCGGGCGGACTCAAGCAGAAGATGTTTGCCAAGGCCGTCGAGCTCGGCACCCGCCGCTACCGGGACCCGGGCAGCCTGAGCGTCGCCGAGCGCGTTCAGGACTGGCTACTCGATAGGTTGGTGCGCGACAAGGTGCGGCGACGTTTTGGCGGCCGGCTGAAGGCGCTGGTGTCGGGCGGCGCGCCGCTGAATCCTGACATCGGCATCTTCTTCACCGCGCTGGGCTTGCGCATCCTGCAAGGCTACGGCCAGACCGAGACGTCGCCATGCGTGAGCGTCAACAGGCCGGACAATAATAAGCTGCACACCGTCGGGCCGCCGATGAAGGGCGTTCAGGTGCGGATCGACGATGACGGCGAGATTCTGGTCAAGGGCGACCTGGTGATGCAGGGCTATTGGGGCAACGAGGCGGCGACCCGGGACACCATCCGCGACGGTTGGGTGCACACCGGCGATATCGGCCTGATCGACGACGACGGGCATCTGCAGATCACCGACCGTAAGAAGGACATCATCGTCAATTCCGGCGGCGACAACGTCTCGCCGCAACGCATCGAGGGTATCCTGACCCTGGAGCCGGAGATTGCCCAGGCGATGGTCTACGGCGATAAGCACCCGCACCTGGTCGGACTCCTGGTTCCCAACGCCGAGTGGCTGGCCAAATGGTCGGCTGAGACCGGCAAGACCGGGACGCTGAAGGAGCTTGTCCAAGACCAGGCGCTCGCGAAGACGCTCGCCGCCGTGGTCGAGCGGGTCAACGGCGGTCTGTCGCAGATCGAGAAGGTGCGTCGTTTTGCCGTCGCCGCCGAGCCGTTCACCCCCGACAACGGGCTGCTGACGCCGACGCTCAAGATCCGCCGCCACAAGATAAAGGAAATCTACGGCGAACGGTTGCAGGCGCTGTACCGCTAGGGGGCGGCGGCGCCGCGCCGGACCTGGGCGATGGCGATGCCGGCCAGGATC
>JACPJY010000285.1 GCA_016187325.1 Rhodospirillales bacterium
GCGAATGGGCGGACTACGTCAAGGCCAGCCTGGCGCAACTGTGGAGCCGAACCCGCAAGGGCCTCGGCTTCAACATGCTGAGCGCCGGCGCGGTGCAGCAGTTTTCCGGGCTCTATTACGCCGAGGCCGGCGAGTTCGTAGATTTCTGCGTCGGTAATTTGAGCCCGGACGTCAGCCTGTCGGACGACCGGCCGCTGCCGGATTGGACCATCTTCGTCCGCCGCCCCTGACGCGCTGGACTATCGCTACTTGACGTTGGCGCGGATGCGCTCGGCGAGCTTGCCGATGGCGTCCATGTCGCCAGGCTTGAGCTGCCAGTTCATGGTCAGGCCGTCGTCCATCGCCCGCGGGATGACGTGGACATGCAGGTGGAATACCGACTGCGCGGCGCCGGGGCCGTTGGCCTGCAGGATATTGATGCCGACCGGCTTGAGGGTCTTCTCGACCGCTTCGGCGATTCGCCGGGCGGCGGTGAAGCTCTTTCCCACCCACTCGGCCGGGGTGGCGATCAGGTCCTTGGAGTGGAACTTCGGCACCACCAGCGCGTGGCCCGGCTGCACCGGGTTGATGTCCATGAAGGCCAGGGTGTCCGAGTCCTCGTGCAGCTTGAAGCAGGGAATCTCGCCACGGACGATCCGGCAGAAGATGCAGTCGGGGTCGAGGTGCGGGTGCTTGGCCATGGCTGGCGACTCCTTGGGGCGGCTTGGTTTTTGGGACACGCCCCAGGCTGACCGGCGGCGGCCGCGGCTGTCAAGGAAGCCTCCTCCGGCCTTGCAATGAGCCGGAAATCCTGGCTTTTTCGTTGCGGTGCACAGGCGGTTAGATAGTAATGATTCTACCCTGTTGACAGGGATAAAACCGCTGGTGTATTGGTCTTTATTGCATTGCAATATCGCTATTGCAGCAAGAGACGCCAGCTCCACACTGGGCGTCGGGAAACGCAGACAAGGGGAGTTCCGGACCATGACGAAGAAGATTGCCGCGCTGAAGGATCAAAGCTGGGTTTACCTGGTTGCCGCTTTTGCAGTCCTGATTTTCGTCGGCATCGCCACCAGCTAGGACCATCGCCACGCCCCAAGGGACCGACGACAAATGCCGGCGACGGCGCTCCAACGGGCGGCGCGTCGCCATTTTTTCCGCCCCGCCGCTCCCCGAAAAAGCCCGGGAATCCGCGCCCTTGCGGCTGAAGTTCGTTGACTTTGATCGCGTTTTGCGGTTTTCTGAGACTGCGTAACGCAACTTTTCCGGCCGGTTCGGACCGCCCCACACGGTCATGCGGGCCGGGAAACAGACACGGGGATTGATACATGACTGAGGAGACCCGGAAGCCGAAAGGCTTCAAGATACCGCCATGGGCGTTTCTGGTCGGCGCGTTCGCGATCCTGATTACCGTCGGGATCGCGGTCAGCTAGCCGGACCGTCCATTTGACATAAGGCGGCGGCGGATTCTCGAGAATCCGCCGCCGTTTCCTTGTTTGGGCCCCGTCGTCGCCGCCCGGGCCGAGCCGAAGCGCCGCCCTACACGTCGCGCTCACCGCCTTTGCCGAGCGCCGCCTGCGCCGCCGCCAGCCGCGCGATCGGCACCCGGTAGGGTGAGCATGACACGTAATCAAGCCCGACCTCCTGGCAGAAACGCACCGACGCCGGATCGCCGCCGTGCTCGCCGCAAATGCCGATCTTGAGGTCGGGTCGCACGGCGCGGCCGCGGCGGGTGCCGATGCGCACCAGCTCGCCGACGCCGTCCCGATCCAGGGTGATGAACGGATCCTCGGGCAGGATGCCCTTCTTGTGATAGGTCTCGAGGAAGATGCCGGCGTCATCGCGCGAGAAGCCGTAGGCGGTCTGGGTCAGGTCGTTGGTGCCGAAGCTGAAGAACTCGGCCGCCTCGGCGATCTCACCAGCCAGCAGCGCGGCGCGTGGCAGCTCGATCATGGTGCCGACCATGTAGGGAATCTTTACCGTCGCCGCCTTCGACACCTCGCGGCCGACGCGGTCGACGACCTCCTTCAGCATGTCGAACTCGGCGCGGATGCAGACCAGCGGGATCATGATCTCCGGCTTCACCTTTTTGCCGGCCTTGATCGTCCGGGCGGCGGCCTCGAAGATGGCGCGCGCCTGCATCTCGTAGATCTCCGGATATGTGATGCCGAGCCGGCAGCCGCGGTGGCCGAGCATCGGGTTCGATTCATCGAGCTCCGCCTTGCGGTTGCGGACCGCATCCAGGCTGGTGCCGGCGACCTTGGCAACCTCGGCCATGTCTTCGTCGGTGTGCGGCAGGAACTCGTTGAGCGGCGGGTCGAGTAGCCTGATAGTGATCGGCAGCCCGTTCATGATTTCGAACAGCTTGACGAAGTCGTCGCGCTGGTAGGGCAGCAACCTCTCCAGGGCGTGGCGGCGCTCCTTTTCGTTGGAGGCCAGGATCATCTCGCGCATGTGCACGATGCGCTCGGGGTCGAAGAACATGTGCTCGGTGCGGCTCAAGCCTATCCCCTCGGCCCCGAAGCGCAGCGCCGTCTCGGCGTCGAGCGGCGTCTCGGCGTTGGCGCGCACGCCCATGGTGCGCACCTTGTCCACCCATTCCATTAGGGTCGCGAAGTCGCCGGTCAGCTCAGGCTGGATCATCGGCACCGTGCCCTTCATCACCTCACCGGTCGAGCCGTCGATGGTGATGACCTCTCCCTCCATGATCTCCTCGCCCATGGCGATCAGCTTCTTGGTGCGGTAATCGACGCGCAGCTCGCCGGCCCCCGACACGCACGGGATGCCCATGCCGCGGGCGACCACTGCGGCGTGCGACGTCATGCCGCCGCGGGTGGTGAGGATGCCCTCGCTGACGTGCATGCCGCCGATGTCCTCGGGGCTGGTCTCGGTGCGCACCAGAACTACGTTCTCGCCGCGACCGGCCCAGGCCTCGGCGTCGGCGGCGTTGAACACGATGCGCCCGGTCGCCGCGCCGGGGCTGGCCGGCAGGCCGCGGCCGAGCAGTTGCCTGTCGGCGTCGGGATCGAGGGTCGGGTGCAGCAGTTGGTCGAGCTGCGCCGGGTCGATGCGCCGGATCGCCTGCTTCCGGGTGATCAACCTATCCGCCACCATGTCGACGGCGATCCTGAGTGCCGCCTTGGCGGTGCGCTTGCCGGTCCGCGTCTGCAACATCCATAGCCGACCGCGCTCGACGGTGAATTCCATGTCCTGCATGTCGCTGTAATGGCGCTCCAGCTTTTCGCGCACGGCGACGAGGTCGGCGTAGACCTTGGGCATCGCCTCCTCCATCGACTGCAAGCGCGAGCCGGTCGCCTTCTTCTCGGCGTTGGTCAGCGGCTGCGGCGTGCGGATGCCGGCGACCACGTCCTCGCCTTGCGCGTTGATCAGAAATTCGCCGTAGAAGCGGTTGTCGCCAGTGGACGGGTTGCGGGTGAAGCAGACGCCGGTGGCGCAGTCGCCGCCCATATTGCCGAACACCATCGCCTGCACGTTGAC
>JACPJY010000278.1 GCA_016187325.1 Rhodospirillales bacterium
CCAGCCGCATGGCGCTGAAGAAGGCCGGCTGGAAGATCGAGGACCTCGACCTGATCGAGGCCAACGAGGCGTTCGCCGCCCAGGCGTGCGCGGTCAACAAGGACCTCGGCTGGGACACCACCAAGGTCAACGTCAACGGCGGCGCCATCGCCATCGGCCATCCGGTCGGCGCATCGGGCACCCGCATCCTGGTGACGCTGCTCTACGAGATGCAGCGCCGCAACGCCAAGAAGGGCCTGGCGACGTTGTGCATCGGCGGCGGCATGGGGATCGCCATGTGCGTCGCCCGCGACTGATCATAAACAGACAAAAACCTAAACGCCCAGGGAGGAGACAATGGCACGGGTAGCACTCGTTACCGGCGGCACCCGGGGTATCGGCCGGGCGATTTCGGTCGCGCTGAAGGACGCCGGCTGCAAGGTCGCCGCCAACTACGGCGGCAACGACGCCGCCGCCAACGCCTTCAGCAAGGAAACCGGCATCCCCGTTCACAAGTTCGATGTCGGCGACTTCAACGCCTGCAAAGCGGGCATCGCCAAGGTCGAGGCCGATGTCGGGCCGATCGACGTGCTCGTCAACAACGCCGGCATCACCCGCGACAAGCCGCTGCACCGGATGGAAAGGACGGAATGGGACGCGGTGATCGCCACCAACCTAACCAGCGTCTTCAACATGACCCGCCACGTCGTCGACGGCATGCGCGCGCGGGGCTTCGGGCGGATCATCAACATCAGCTCCATCAACGGCCAGAAGGGCCAGTTCGGCCAGTGCAACTACTCCGCCGCCAAGGCCGGGCTGATCGGCTTCACCAAGGCGGTGGCGCTGGAGACCGCGTCGAAAGGCATCACCGTCAACGCCGTGGCGCCCGGCTACATCGCCACCGAGATGGTGATGGCGGTGCCCAAGGACGTGCTCGATTCGAAAATCCTGCCGCTGATCCCGGTCGGCCGCCTCGGCGAGGCGGACGAGATCGCCCGCTGCGTGGCGTTCCTGGCCTCCGACGAAGCCGGCTTCATCACCGGCTCGACCCTCACCGCCAACGGCGGCCAGTATATGACGTGACCGGGCGGGCGGCGGCATCTGCCGCGCCCGTTCCGCGATCACCGTCGCCATGAGAAGCCCATGCGGCTCGCCGATTTCGACACCCTCACCTTCGACTGCTACGGCACCCTGATCGACTGGGAGACGGGCCTCGCCGCCGCCATCGGTCCGTGGCTCAAGCACCGCGGTCTCAAGAAGTCCCATGACGAGATCTTGGAGGCCTTCGCCGTCTGCCAGTCGGCGCAGGAGGACGAGACGCCGGCGATGATCTATTCCGAGGTGGTCACCCATACGCTCCGGCGCATGGCCAAGGCCTGGGGCGTCGAGGCGACGGACGCCGAGGCGCGCGCCTTCGGGGCCGCGGTCGGCGACTGGCCGGCGTTTCCGGATTCGCCAGACGCGCTTCGCTACCTGAAGCGCCATTACCGGCTGGCGGTGCTGTCGAACGTCGATCACGCGTCGTTCGCCGGCAGCAACGAGAAGCTCGGCGTCGAATTCGACGCCGTGTTCACCGCCGAGGACATTGGCTCCTACAAGCCGAATTTGCGGAACTTCGAGTACATGCTGGCGCGCCTCGGCGAGATGGGCGTCGCCAAGAGCCGCATCCTGCACACGGCGCAAAGCCGCTATCACGATCACGCGCCGGCACAGAAGATCGGGCTTCGCACCGCCTGGATCGACCGCCGTCACGGCAAGAAGGGCGCCGGCGCCACCGTGCCGACGACGCTGGAGCGCGACCCGGACTTCTATTTCACCAGCATGGCGGCGCTGGTCGAGGCGCATCGGAAAGAGATTTCCGACTAGCTCGCCGCGCCTCGGGCCTCAGGCCGCTTCCTTCGGCGCTGTCGCCACCATCGACTTGCGATCGGCGAAGTCGTCGTACCAGTCGGCGAGCGCCGGCCGCTGCTTGCGCCACCCCAACTCCGGGAACCGGAAATCCAGCCAACCGAGCGAGCAGCCGACGGCGATGTGGCCGATGGTGATCGGACCCTTGGCCATGGCGTCGGCTTCATCCTCGAGCGCATCCATGGCGCGCGCCACCACCGTGGCCTGGCGATCCGCCCATTTGTCCCACTGCAACTCCTTCGGCCGCCGGCCCTCCAGCAGGCGCAGGATGCCGGCGTCGGTCATGCCGTCGCCGAGCGCCTGCAGCTTGAGCGCCCGCCACCGTGCCTCGCCGTCGGCCGGGAACAGCTTTTTGCCTTTGTGCAGGTCGTCCAAATACTCGCAGATCACCGGCGAGTCGTAGAACACCGTGCCGTCGTCGGTGATCAGCGTCGGCACCTTGCCGAGCGGGTTGTCCTTGCCGACGTCGGTCGCCGGATCCCAGACGTTGGTCGGGATGCGCTCGACGTTCTTGTCGAGTCCGGTTTCGATCAGGGTTACGGCGACCTTGCGCACGTAGGGCGAGGTCGCGGAGTAGCGGAGCTTCATGGCGGTCCTTTTCAATGAGAAACGATGGGAGCCGGAGACTAGCACCCGGGCCCGCAGCCTGAAACCACGAACCGTGCCAACCGCCCGGCAACCGTTGTATGCTCGTCCGCGTCATGTGGATCGATGTCGTTGATCTGAGGGATTTTTACGCCTCCTCGCTGGGGCAGGTGGCGCGTCGGATGATCCGCCGTCAGCTGCGCGAGCTGTGGCCGAGCGTCGCCGGCGAGAGCATCCTCGGCCTCGGCTACGCGGCCCCCTATCTGGCCGGCTTCCGCAGCGAGGCCGGCCGCGTGCTGGCGGCGATGCCGGCCCAACAGGGGGTGCTGCACTGGCCCGCCGACGAGGCCGGGCTGACGACGCTGGTCGACGAGCTCGATCTGCCGTTCCCCGACCTCAGCATGGACCGGGTGCTGCTGGTGCATGCGCTCGAATGCGCCGAGCAGGTGCGGCCGATGCTGCGCGAAATCTGGCGGGTGCTGTCCGACAGCGGACGGCTGCTGGTGATCGTTCCCAACCGGCGCGGCATCTGGGCGCGGATAGAGCGCACGCCGTTCGGCCACGGCCTGCCCTACACTCCGGGACAGTTGTCGCGGGTGCTGCGGGACAACCTGTTCACGCCCATCGAATCGCACCGGGCGCTGTTCGTGCCCCCGGCGCACTCGCGAATGATCCTGTCGTCGGCGCCCGCCTGGGAGGAAGTGGGCCAGCGCCTGTTCAAGACCTTCTCCGGGGTGGTGATGACGGAAGCCGTGAAGCAGATTTATGCCGCCAGCGCCGACACCGCCCGCGTCCGCGAGCGCCGGTACATGCCGGTAGCCGAGCGCACGCCCAGAATGTCGCCGCGGCGCTAAGACCGCGCTATTTTTTTCTCAGCAGATAAACTGCCTGCTCGCCGAGCAGGTTCGCCGAAAACAACCACGGGCCGACCTGGCGGACGTGCCCCTCGGCATCCAGGATTTTCTGCGTCTCGATGACGATGCCGAGCTCCCGGCACAGCGCGACAAAATCGCGGATGGTGCACAAGTGGATGTTGGGGGTGTCGTACCACTGGTACGGCAGCGTCTTCGAGACCGGCATCTTGCCCAGGATCCCGAGGTAAAGACGCGCCCGCCAGTGCGCGAAGTTGGGGAACGACACGATCGCCCGCTTGCCGATGCGCAACAGATGGCTCAGCACCACCTTCGGCTGCACCATCGCCTGCAGGGTCTGGCTCAGCACCACATAGTCGAAGGCGTTGTCCGGATAGTCCTTGAGATCGGTGTCGGCGTCGCCTTGGATCACCGACAGCCCGGCCGAGATCGAGGCCTTGACGCCGGCCATCGAAAGCTCGATGCCGCGCCCGTCGACATGGCGGAAGTGGACCAGGTAGTCCAAGAACGTGCCGTCGCCGCAGCCGACGTCGAGCACCCGCGAATGCGGCTCGATCATGTCGGCGATCAATTGCAGATCGACGCGGATGGCCTTGCGGTCGCGGACCATCACTTCTTCCCGGCGGCCTTGGCGAGGTGTTCGGCGGCGCCGTCCAGGAACCCCTTCAGCACCCGCTGGAATTCCGGCTCGTCCAGCAGGAACGCGTCGTGGCCCTTGTCGGATTCGATTTCGGCGAAGCTGACGTCGGCGGCGGCCGCGTTCAGCGCGTGCACGATGCGCCGGTTCTCGGCGGTCGGAAACAGCCAGTCGCCGGTGAACGAGATCACGCAAAATCGGACCGGGGTGTTTTTGAAGGCGTTGGCGAGCTGTCCGCCGTTTTTCGAGATCAGGTCGAAGTAGTCCATCGCCCGGGTGATGTAGAGATACGAATTGGCGTCGAATCGGTCGACGAACGTGATGCCCTGGTGGCGCAGGTAGCTCTCGACCTGGAACTCGGCGTCGAATCCGAAGGCGATGGCGTCCCGGTCCTGCAGCCGGCGGCCGAACTTGCGGTGCAGTGACGCGTCCGAAAGGTAGGTGATGTGCGCGGCCATGCGCGCCACCGCCAGTCCCTTGGTCGGGCGCTTGCCGTGGTTCAGGTATTCGCCGCCGCACCAGTCGGGATCGGTCATGATCGCCTGCCGGCCGACCTCGTGGAAGGCGATGTTCTGGGCCGTGTGGAGCGCCGCGGTGGCGACCGGGATCGCCGCGAACACGCGCTCCGGATAGGTGGATGCCCACTCCAGCACCTGCATGCCGCCCATCGAGCCGCCGGTCACCGCGAACAGCTTGTCAATTCCCAGGTGGTCCAGGAGCAACGCCTGGCAGCGCACCATGTCGGCGATGGTGATCACCGGGAAATCCAAATTCCACGGCTTGCCCGTCTTCGGGTTGATGTCCTTCGGCCCAAACGTGCCCATGCAGCCGCCGAGGATGTTGGCGCAGATGACGAAGAACCTATCGGTGTCGATGGTCTTGCCGGGGCCGACGGTCATGTCCCACCACCCGTCCTTGTCGGTGATCGGGTGCGTCTCGGCGACGAACTGGTCGCCGGTCAGCGCGTGGCAGATCAGGATGGCGTTGGAGCGGTCGGCGTTGAACTCGCCGTAGGTCTGGTAGGCGACCGGAAAGTCGGAAAGCTCGGCGCCGCAGTCGAGTCGCAACGGCGCCTTGGTGCCGAGGCG
>JACPJY010000260.1 GCA_016187325.1 Rhodospirillales bacterium
CAACGCCTCGATCGCCGAACCGGTCGACGCCACCGTCGTCTATTATGGCGCCGTCACCCGCAAGGCCGATGACCTGAAGAAGCTGAAGGGCCCGGTGCTCGGCCACTTCGGCACCAAGGACCAGAACATCAACAAACCGATGGTCGACGGCTTCGAGGCCGAGATGAAGAAGGCCGGCAAGCCGTTCACCACCCATTGGTACGAGGCCGACCACGCGTTCGCCAACCCGACGGGCAACCGCTACAACGAAGCCAACGCCAAGTTGTCGTGGCAGCGGACCCAGGAGTTCTTCGCCAAGCATCTAAAGGGCTAAGCGACGGGACTAAGAACCAAGGCCGCGCCCTCGGCGGGGGGCGCGGCCTTTCCTTTTTTCCGCGGCCGGAAGGCCGCCGTCTAGCCGCTGCCGCGGACGATCATCCGCCACAGCGTGCGCTTTTGGCCCTCATAGCCGCCCGTCGCCGAATGCATGGTGGCGCGGTTGTCGCAGGCGACGATCTGGCCCGGCCGCCATTTGTGGCGATAATGGAACTCCGGCTTCCGGCAGTGGTCGAAGAGATCATCCAAAAGAGACCGGCTTTCGTCCGCGCCCATGCCCGCGATGCGGATGGTGAAGCCCGGGTTGACGAACAGCGCCTTCCTGCCGCTGTCGCGGTTGACGCGCACCACCGGATGGACGACGTCGGGATGGCGGGCATGCTGTTGCTTGTCGAGATCGACCACGGCGTCGCCGCCGCGATAGCCGTAGCGGTGGACGGCGGTCAGCCCCTCGATTCGCTTGTGCATCGCCGCCGGCAGCGTCTGGTAGGCCTTGACCATGTTGCAGAACAGCGTGTCGCCGCCTTGGGCCGGCACCTCGACCGAATACAACAGCGTCGCATCCGACGGGTTGGCATCGTAGGACAGATCGGAATGCCAGAATGCGCCCGCCGGCGCGTTGGTGGTGCGGCCGGCGCCGGTCGCCGGATCGGTGGAGATGATCGACACCTCCGAGGTCTCGGGGTGGTGGTATTGCGTCAGCACGTGCGGCACCAGCCGGCCGAAGCGGCGGCCGAAGCGGAGCAGCGCCTGGAAATCAGGATCGAGGCCAGAAACCACCACCACCAGGTGGTCGACGAGCGCCCGGCGGACGGCGGCGAAGGTGGCGTCGTCGAGCGGCCGCTTGAGGTCGAGGCCGAAGATCTCGGCGCCGAGCGGCGCCGCGAGCGGGCTGACGGTGACGGTCATCGGAACGGATCCTCCCGCCGTTGCTTGCCGGCGGAGCAGTTTAGCATGGCCGGCCACCGGGAAAGCGCCAAGCCGCGCCGGCGAAAGGAGGTATATACACTATTCTGATCAGTCGCTACGCCAAAACAATCGCCCCGGCCGGCTACTCTACGCTCACGTTTTTCGGCGGCCCGCCGTCGTCGCGTGGAACCAGCGTCAAAAATATAGTTGTATATACAAATTATTGTCGGCCGGAAAGCCGCGGCGGTCATCCGCCGGCGGTTGATCGCGGTCAAGGGGTGGCGCGACCGGCGATGCTAACGTGACCGATGTCGCGTTCGCTTCGTCGCCGGGAGGAAGCCGGAATGTCCTTTGTCGCGTGGTCCGACGACTACAAGGTCGGCATCGCCGCCATCGATAACGATCACAAGACCCTGTTCGGGCTGGTCAACCGCCTGCACGACCGGATCAAGGCCGGCGACGGCGAGGACGCGGTCGGCGATGCCCTCGATGGCCTGGTCGACTACATCGAGACCCATTTCGCCCGCGAGGAGCGCTACATGGAGGAATGCGGCTATCCTGGCCTGGTCGCCCACATCCGCAAGCACCGCGACCTTGCCCGCACCGTCCACTCCCTGAAGACGTTGTTCGAGGACGACCCGCGGGAGATCGAGAACGACGCCATCCTGCGCTTCCTGAGGAACTGGCTGACCAATCACATCCTCAACAACGACATGGACTACGTGCCCTACATCACGGGCAAGAAGAAAGGCCGCTTCATGGCCGAGTGAGCCGCCGGCCGTAGTCGGGCAAACCGGTTTAATATAAATGAAATCGTCACCCCCGCGCACGCGGGGGTCCAGGTTCTTTAAAAAACTGGATTCCCGCTTTTGCGGGAATGACGTTACGGGTGGGGTTGCGCGGATCGTGCTCTAGATTCCGGTCTTGGCGGTGCCCCGGTCGAGGTAGGCCTTGGCCATCTTCTCCAGCATCTTCTCGGCGCTGCTCTTGACCGCCTCGGTGGGCTTCGGCTCGACGGCGATGTCCTTGACGACGCCGTCCTCGACGATCATCGAGAACCGCTGGCAGCGGACGCCGAGCCCGATGTCGGTGAGGTCGAGCTCGAGGCCAACGGCGCGGGTGAAGCGCGCACTGCCGTCGGCCACCATCTTCACCTTGCCTTCGGCGCCCTGCTGCTTGCCCCAGGCGCCCATGACGAAGGCGTCGTTCACCGACAGGCAGACAATGTCATCGGCACCGGCCTTGCGGATCTTCTTGGCGTGCTCGATGTAGCCGGGCAGGTGCTTGGCCGAGCAGGTCGGCGTGAAGGCGCCGGGAAGCCCGAACAGCGCCACCAGCTTGTCGGCAAACAGCTCATCGGTGGTGACGGGCTCGGGACCCTTGTCGCCCAAGATATGAAGGGTTACGGACGGGATTTTCTGACCGACCTTGATGGCCATGGGGAACCTCCTTGGGTTGGCGCCGCCGCGAGGGGCTGCGTCGGGACGGGGCCGATCGCGCCGGCCGCTCGATACATATAGTGGGAACCGCGGGCCGGCTCAATGCATCTGCCGGCGGGCCGGTTTCAGGCGCTTTTCCGGCGCTCCGGAATCTTGCCGTCCTCGTCGAACAGCTCGGTCAGGTTCCGCATCATCGTGCCGCCCAGCTCCTCGGCGTCGATCAACGTCACCGCGCGGCGGTAGTAGCGGGTGACGTCGTGGCCGATGCCGATGGCGGTCAGCTCGACGTCGGAGCGGTTCTCGATCCAGTGGATTACGTCGCGCAAGTGGCGCTCTAGGTAGTTGCCGGGGTTGGCGCTCAATGTCGCGTCGTCGACCGGGGCGCCGTCGGAGATCACCATCAGGATGCGGCGCTGCTCCGGCCGGCCGAGCAGTCGGTGGTGCGCCCACAACAGCGCCTCGCCGTCGATGTTCTCC
>JACPJY010000261.1 GCA_016187325.1 Rhodospirillales bacterium
CGCCTAAGGGAGCCGCAGGATGGTGGGGGAACCATCCCCGAGGGCCGGTTGCGCGCACGATCGCGCCCGGCCCGCTACCACATTACTTAGGGTCGCGAATCGCGGAATCCAACCCCGTCCGCACCGCCCTGGGCTCAATTGGCGTGGATGGCTTCCGGCGGCGGCTCGAAGGCGAACAGCTCCGGGTCCAGCGGCAGGTCGAACCGGGGTCCCAGCAGCGACACGTTGGTGATCACCCCTTGCGCGTCGGTGACCGTCCATTTCTTCAGATCGAGCGGCTTGTCGGAGAAGATCAAGGTCAGGTTGCCCTCGAGCGGGTCGGTGCCCTTTAACACCGTCAATCTGAGCACGCCGGCGCCGCGCTCGAACGCGGTGACCAGGACGTCGCCCGACGAAAACGAAATGTGTTCCCGGAGCAGGATCGCCGCCTGCGTCGATTCCAGGCTGAAGTAGCTGATCTGTTTCAGGAGCTTGTCGTAATAGGTGAGGTTGACGCCGTTGGAAACGATCAGGATCGGCTTCGGATCGTCATATTCGAGGCGCATCTTGCCGGGCTTGGCGAAATACAGGTTGCCTTCGGAATAGTCGCCCCCCGACGACACCTGCAGGAATCGCGCCTTGATGGTCTTGATGCCGTTGAGATAGGTCTCGATGCGCTTGACCTCGACCCTGTCGGCGGCGCTGAGCTGCGGCGGGGCTGCGGCGGCGGTGGCGGAGGCTAGGTGTGCGGCCGCCGCCACTGCCGCGATCAGCCGGAGGATGCCCGGCAATGCCGGGAAACGACGCGCGATCTCGATCATGGTGGCGTCGTTTTAAAGAACGCCGGGCGGCGGGTAAAGGGGAGAAGAGCAACGCGGCGGGCGGCGCCGGGAATCAGCTGTTGCGGCCGACCAGCACCTCGCGCCGGCCGACCCGGTTGGCGGGGCTGACCAGGCCCTCGGTCTCCATCTGCTCGATGATGCGGGCGGCCCGGTTGTAGCCGATCTGCAGGTGGCGCTGGATGAAGCTGGTCGATGCCTTGCCCTCGCGGGAGATCAATGCAACCGCCTCGTCGTAAAGGTCGTCGCCGCCGCGCCCGACGCCGTTCGCGAACGGATTGTCGGCGGCGTCCTCTTCGGTGATCTCGTCGATGTAGACCGGCTGGCCCTGGCGCTTCATGAACTTGACCACGCGCTCGACCTCCTCGTCGGAGACGAACGGGCCGTGCACACGGCTGATGCGGCCGCCGCCGGCCATGTACAGCATGTCGCCCTGACCGAGAAGCTGCTCGGCGCCTTGCTCGCCGAGGATGGTGCGGCTGTCGATCTTGGACGTCACCTGGAAGCTGATGCGGGTCGGGAAGTTGGCCTTGATGGTGCCGGTGATGACGTCAACCGACGGCCGCTGGGTGGCCATGATCAGGTGGATGCCGGCGGCGCGCGCCATCTGCGCCAAGCGCTGGACCGAGGCCTCCAGGTCCTTGCCGGCGACCATCATCAGGTCCGCCATCTCGTCGACGACGACGACGATGAACGGCAACGGGTCCAAGTCAAGCGGCTGGTCCTCCATGATCGGCTTGCCGTCTTCGTCGAACCCGGTTTGCACGCGCCGCATCAGGGTTTCGCCCTTCTTGCGGGCCTCGGCGAGGCGGGCGTTGTAGCCGCGGATGTTGCGCACGCCGAGCTGCGACATGGCGCGATAGCGCTCCTCCATCTCGCGAACGGTCCATTTCAGCGCCACGATCGCCTTCGAGGATTCAGTGACCACAGGCGTCAGCAGGTGCGGGATGCCTTCGTAGACGGAAAGCTCCAGCATCTTCGGATCGATCATGATGAACTTGCATTCCTCGGGCGGCATCCGATAGAGCAGCGACAGGATCATGGTGTTCATCGCCACCGACTTGCCCGAACCGGTGGTGCCGGCGATGAGCAGATGCGGCATGCGGGCGAGGTCGACGATCACCGGCGCGCCGCCGATGTCCTTGCCGAGCGCCAGCGGCAACTTCGCCGGCGCCTTCTCGAAGGCTTCCGATGCCAGGAGCTCGCGCAGGTTCACCATCTCGCGGGTGATGTTGGGGAGCTCGATGCCGATGACGCTGCGACCGGGCACCACGGCGATGCGCACCGAGACGGCGCTCATCGAGCGCGCGATGTCGTCCGAAAGCCCGATCACCCGCGACGTTTTGGTGCCCGGCGCCGGCTCCAGCTCGTAAAGCGTGATCACCGGGCCTGGGCGGACCTTGACGATTTCGCCGCGCACCCCGAAGTCCTCGAGCACGCCGCCC
>JACPJY010000262.1 GCA_016187325.1 Rhodospirillales bacterium
CGAACCGCCGTCCGGCTGCACTTTCCATCCGCGTTGCCCTCACGCCATGCCCCATTGCAGCAAGGTGGCGCCGAGGGCCGTGCCGGCGGCGGTGGGCCACGTGGAATGCCACCTTTACGACGAAGACAAGGGGCGGCCGAGGCTTGCATCATGACCGCCGCCCGAATTCATTGAGAAGACGGAGACGCTGATGAGTCGAACCAACGCCATCGCCCGCGCTCTCGCCTATTTCGACGACGAGGCCGGCTATTTTGCCGACTTGGCGCGGCGGGTCGCCATCCCGACCGAGTGCCAGGAGCCGTCCCGGCTGCCCGACCTTTACCGTTACCTGGAGGACGAGATGCGCCCCGCCTTCGAGGGTATAGGCTACACGTGCGCTGTCTATGACAACCCGGTCGAGGGCATCGGCCCGGTGTTGCTGGCCACCCGCATCGAGGATCCGGTTCTGCCGACCGTGCTCGGCTACGGCCACGGCGACGTCATCCGCGGCTATGACAGCCAATGGCGCAAAGGGCTGTCGCCGTGGCGGCTGGTGCGCGAGGGCGACACCGTCTACGGCCGCGGCACCGCTGATAACAAGGGCCAGCACTCCGTCCACCTCGGCGCCCTGAAGGCCGTGCTCGCCGAGCGCGGCCGCCTCGGCTTCAACTCCAAGTTCATGATCGAGACCGGCGAAGAAAACGGCTCGCGCGGGCTGAAGGAGCTGATCGCCAGGTACCGCGAGGCGTTCGCCGCCGATGCCTTCATCGCTTCCGACGGTCCGCGCGTCAACGTCAACCGGCCCAACCTGGAGCTCGGTAGCCGCGGCTGCATGAACTTCGATCTCTCCATCACGCTGCGCAAAGGCGGCCACCACTCGGGCAATTGGGGCGGCCTGCTGGCCAACCCCGGCGTCATCCTGGCGCATGCACTCGCCACCATCGTGTCCGACAAGGGCCGCATCCTGATCAAGGAATGGCTACCCGGGCCGATCCCCAACTCGGTGCGCGTGGCGTTGAAGGGCATCGAGCGCGAAGTCGGCGAGGACGCCCCCGAGATCGACCCGGAATGGGGTGAGCCCGGGCTGACCTCGGCGGAGAAGGTCTACGGCTGGAACACCTTCGAGGTGCTGGCGTTCCGGACCGGCAATCCGGACAACCCGGTCAACGCCATCCCGCCCTGGGCGGTCGCCAACTGCCAGATTCGCTACGTGGTCGGCTCGAAGCCGGACGATTTCCTGCCGGCGCTGCGGCGGCATCTGGACGCACATGGATTCGACGCGGTCGAGATCCAGCCGCCCCCGGCCGGCAACGCCGGCGGATTCGCCGCCGCCCGCACCGACCCGGACGATCCGTGGGTCGAATGGGCGGCCGCGGCGGTGGCCAGGACCACCGGCGAAACGCCGGCGATCCTGCCCAACTCCGGCGGCTCCATCTGCAACGACGTGTTCCGCGACGTGCTCGGCGTCCCGACCGTGTGGATCCCGTTGAGCTACGGCGGCTGTTCCCAGCACGCGCCGGGCGAGCATATCCTGTGGCCGATCGCGCGCGAGGGCATGCAGATCGTCACCGGCGTCTACTGGGACCTGGGCGAGCCGGGCACGCTGGCGTCAACCTCAAAAGGAGTGGAAGGAAGGAGACCATGAGCGAACCCTGCGATCTGACGGCTGTCGAGGCCCGGCGGCTGATCGGCACCAAGGAACTGTCGCCCGTCGAGCTGTTGGAGAGCTGTATCGGACGCATCGAGGCCGTGGACCCGGCGCTCAACGCCATGGTCACCCGCTGCTTCGGACGCGCCCGCAAGGAGGCCAAGGCGGCCGAGCAGGCGGCACGCAAGGGCGAGCCGCTGGGGTTGTTGCACGGGCTTCCCATCGGCATCAAGGACCTGAACGCCACCGAGGACGTGCGCACCACCTACGGCTCGCTGCTCTACGAAAAGAACGTGCCGAAGGCGGACGAGCGCGTTGTCGCCGCGATGCGCCAGGAGGGTGCCATCGTCGTCGGCAAGACCAACACGCCAGAGTTCGGCGCCGGCGCCCAGACCACCAACCGGGTGTTCGGTGCCACCGGCAACCCGTTCGACCCCGCCCTCACCTGCGCCGGCTCGTCGGGGGGCTCGGCGGTGGCGCTGGCCACCAG
>JACPJY010000263.1 GCA_016187325.1 Rhodospirillales bacterium
GATGACGCCGTTGAGCCCGCGCATGAACGGGATGGTGAAGCCAAACCAGTCGTCGAGCAGCAGGTTCACCGAGCCGTTGTCGCCGAACAGCAGCAGCATGGCCACGGCGCCGACGAACGGCGGCATGATCAACGGCACGATGCCGAGCGTCTGGATCAGCACCGCGCCGCCAAAATTGAACCGCGTGGTGAAATACGCGAGCGGCATCGCGATCGCCGACGACAGCAGCACCGACATGCCGGCGACGTAGACGGAATTGACGAACGATTCCCGGAACAGCGAATTGTGGAAGAAGTCGACGAAATTGATCAGCGTCAGCGCCCCGGTGTTGGGGTCCTGGAAGGCGACGTGGATGACCTTGGCGACGGGGACGCCCAGGAACACCAGCAGGAACAGACTTAGGCAAAGGGCCAGTGCCCCCGGCCCCCAGTGGCTCTGCGACAGCGACTTCACCGTTGCTCCTTGGGCTCAAGCACGAGTGCCGACGGGACCCGGCCGGCGGTCGGCCGCCGGGCCCCGTCCGCGGTTTCAAGCTAGAGCTTGGCGGCGGCCTTGTCGGCCAGCTCCTTGGCCTTAGCGTAATTGGCCTTGACCATGGTGTCCCACTCGCGCTCGATCTCGGCCTGCCGGCCCTTGGCGACGTCCTTAGCCTTCTTGCGCTTGGTCTTGAAGATGGCGTTGAACTCCTTGTCGCCGGCCTGCTTCTCGGAGACCGGCACCTTGCCGACGAGTGCACGGGCCTCGGCGATCAGCTTCTTCGCCTCGGCGTTGGACTTGCCGGCGAGCTTGGCCTCGGCGGCGTGGATCGCCTGGGTGGCGGCGCGCAGATCGTCGAGCCGGTAGGTGATCATCACGTCGAACAAGGCATTGACCACGTTGTAGTGGCTCTTCGACTTCTTGAGGTCGAACTTCACCGCCGCGCCGATGGATTTGTCCTTGAACGGGTTGGGGAAGCCGGCCGGCGCCTTGGCATAGGTCGCCGGGTTGACCGGTAGGCGCATGATCTTCGGATCGAGCAGCACCTCCTGGCCTTCCGCCGACAACAGGTATTCGATGAACTGCGCCGCGGCCTTCGGATGCGGGGCGTTCTTGACGATGGCGATGTTGGCCGGCACCAGCGTCGTCACCGGCGGATAGATGAAATCGACCGGGAATCCGGACGCTTTCGACGAGTAGGCGAAGAAGTCGATGACGATGCCAAGGCCGACCTGGCCGGAGTTGACCGCGTCGGGGACGCCGAAGCTGCGTTCGGTGACGGTCTTGAAGTTGCCGGATATCTCTTTCATCAGCGTCCAGCCCTTGTCCCAGCCTTCGCCCTGCAGGATTGTCTCGACGGTCAGGTGCGTGGTGCCGGAGCGCGACGGTGCGCTCATGCCGACGTGGCCGTTGTAGATCGGCTTGGCGAGATCGTCCCAAGTCTTCGGGATCGGCAGCTTCTTGGCCGCCATGTAGCGGGTGTTCCACATGATGCCGTAGCCCGAGGCGGCGAAGCCCTTGTAAAAGCCTTCCGGATCGTGGATCGGGAAGGCGCCGACCTTTTCGGGGATGCCCTTCACCTTGACGTCGTATTTTGCCAGCAGCCCGTCGCCCTTCAGCACCTCGAAGGCGTCCGGCGCCGAGGCCCAGAACATGTCGGAGGTGTTCTTGGCTGCGGTTTCCTGCAGGTACTTGATGCTGGCCGAGGTGTTCTTGCCCAGCACCTCGACCTTGACGCTCGGGAACTTCTTCTCGAACGCCTTGCTGACGGTGACGGTGGTGTCGGGCGGATAAGACGTGACGATGACCAGTTTGTCCTCAAGCGCCGAGGCCTGGAACGGCGCCGCGAACGCGGCGATGATGATCGCCGCGCCGGCGACCAGTCGGCCGAGGCGGGATTTAGCGTTTGTCATTGGGTTCAACTCCTCCAAGGGTTTCGCCTGCTTTTTTGTCGTTGTCGCCCGGCGGGCCGCCCGAGAACCGCGGCCTCGTCGCCGGGCGCGGCGAGAACGAAAATTGACGCTAGCCGAGGGCAAAAAACCGGTCAACGACGATTGCCGCCGGCGCGCCGGCGGCAACAGGCCGGAAAAAAAGAAAAATTATCGCCGCCGTGCCAGGGATGGTAGAATTGCCCGATTCGAGGCATCGCAACGGCCGGCCTGGGGCGCAGGGACCGCAATTTCGACCACCAGTTTCTTGACTTGCGATCGGCCGAGCAAGCGGACCGCCTTTTCCTCGGCGGCCTGAAGCTGGCGCAGCGCACACGGCTGTTCCTGCTCACCGGCCTTCTCGCCGTCGCCGCCTTCGCCGCCATCGCCATCGTCGTCGACCGCCGGGTCGACAACGCGCTCGTCGCGCTCGCCGCCTCGGATCGCATCGCCGAGCTGGTCGCCACGGCCGAGACAGAAATCGCCGCCGCCCGCGGCGAGGAAAAGAAGTTCCTGCTGAAGAAGAATCCTGCCGTTGCCGAGGCGTTTTCGGTGCACCTGGGCGCCGCCGCGCGCGCCTTGGATCAGTTGACGCGGATACCCGAAAGCGCCGCCATCCGCAAGCACGTAATCACCATCCGCGACGGCCTCGCCCAATACGACCAGCAGTTCTCGAAGCTGGTGCAATCGGAAAAGGCGCTGGGGCTTTCCGACAACTCCGGCCTCGCCCGCGACCTCAAGGAGGCGAGCGAGGAGTTGCAGACGCGATTCTCGACCGCCGGCTTCGCCAACCTCGCCGGCCAAGTGCAGCGCATCAACCGCGACGGCGAGGAGACGCTGGCGTCGGGCTCCAAGAAGAACATCGACGAGATCGAAAAGCGCTACCGCACGCTGACGGTGTTCCTCAAGGAGACCAAGATCCCGGACCAGCAGAAGGCGGCGCTACAGGACCTCCTAAAGAAGCACGAGACCGGCCTGCTCGCGATGATCAACTCGCGCTTCCAATTCCTCGAGGAGACCCAGCGCTTCGACGACATCGTCGCCTACCTCCGGCCGAGCCTGGCAACGCTGACCAAGGTCGCCACCGCCGCCCGCGGCGATACTGCGGGCGCGATCAAATCGGCGCAGCACCTAGCGCGCATCGCCATCGGCAGCGGCGGCGCCGTGATCCTGATCGCCCTCATCGTCATCGGCCTGGTGATGCTGAAGTCCGTCACGTCGTCGGTGCGCGCGCTGGCGGCGGTGGCCGGGCGGCTGGCCGACGGCGACCGTACCGTCGCCATCCCGGGGCGCGGCAACTCGGACGCCGTCGGCACGCTGGCGCGCGCGCTCGACAAGTGGCTGGACAACTTGGCCGACCTCGACCATCTGCGCCACGAACTCGACCAGACGCGGTCGCGGCTGGAAAAGACCCTGGCCGAAGCGGAAAGCGAGGCGATGGCGGCCGCCGAGGCGGCGCGCAGGGCGTTGCTCGCCGACGATGAGGAGGAAGGGGAGGAGGTGCCGACACCCATCGAGACGCTGCCGAGCCGTTATCGCGGACTTCCCAGGGAGGCCGAGCCGGCGCCCGCCGGCGACGGGCCGATCTCGTCGATCAGCCGCCAGCTCACCAGCTTCAGCCAGTACGTGACCGCCGCCGCCAACGACGTCGAGCGCACCGAAGCCTTGATCCGCAATCTCGACGACGCCACCCGCCAGATCGACGAGATGAGCGGCCTCGTCACCTCGATCCGCGACCAGACCAACCTGCTGGCGTTCCGCTCTGGTTCCAAGGAGCCCGGCTTCGACAACTTGGTGATCCTGAGCGAGGACCGCAAGCCGGCGGCGGGCGGGGGCTTGCTCGACGCCGACATGGCGAAGCGCTTCGACGCCATCCGCGACGCCACAGATCGCGCCGAACGCACGGCGCACGCGGTGCGCAACACCATGGCCGAGGTCACCCGCATCGCCCGCGACATCGCCGCCACCGCATCGGCGCAGGCGCTGGAGGCGACCAGCAAGCTGCTCTCCCAGTCCGAGTACCTGCAGAGCATGCTCGACGACGTGATCTCGAAGATCAAGCCGGCGGCGCCCGGCGAACTGTCGGTGGACAAGGGCGATGGCGCCAAGGGCGCCAAGGGCAAGGCCAAGGGGAAGACCGAGCCGCCGCCGAAGAAGGCGTGAAGGTTTCTCCTAGGCGTCGTCGCCCTTGAGCGCCGCGATGCCGGGCAGCTCCCGGCCCTCCAGCCATTCCAGGAACGCGCCACCGGCCATGGTGACGTAGGAGAAGTCGTCCATGGTGCGCGAGCGCGCCAGCGCCGCCACCGTGTCGCCGCCGCCGGCGACGCTGACCAGTTTGCCGGCCCGGGTCAATGCCGCTGCCTCGCGGGCGATGGCGTTGGTCGCACGGTCGAACGGCGGCGTCTCGAAGGCGCCGAGGGGCCCGTTCCACACCAGCGTCCGCGCCCGCTTCAGCCGCGCCGTGAGGTCGGCGACCGATGCCGGGCCGACGTCGAGGATCATCGAATCCGCTGGCACGCGGTCGAGCATCACGGTCTGGGTGGCGGCGCCTTCTTTCAGCTCCCTGGCGACCACTGCGTCGATGGGGAGCGCAATCTCGCAGCCCGATTCGGTCGCCCGCGCCATGATTTCCCCAGCGGTGTCGGCCATGTCGCGCTCGTTGAGCGATTTCCCGACGTCGATGCCCTG
>JACPJY010000268.1 GCA_016187325.1 Rhodospirillales bacterium
GGCCGACAAGAAGGTCACCAAGCACATCGACGCGAAAAAACTCGCCAAGCTGTTCGACCTCGCCTACCACACCAAGCACGCCGACACGATCTTCCGGCGCGTGTTCGGCAAGCGCTAGAGCAGGGTCCGCTTCACTGTTCTCACATCGTCATTCCCGCGAAAGCGGGAATCCAGCTTCTTCCGAAGACCTGGAACCCCGCGTGCGCGGGGGTGACGAGGTCGTATAAACGGGCCGGTGCGGCTAGGATTTGAATTCCGCGACGATTTCCTGGTGGGCGACGGCGTAGAGCCGTTCGAGCTCTTTGCGCACCTGTTTCTCGGTGACGTTGACGTGGTGCGCCTTGATATCGGCCATCACCTTCGCCACCACGTCGTCGGCGCCGGGCTTGTGGAGATCCGAATGTACCACATCCTTGGCGTAGGCCTCGGCCGCCTCACCGGTCATTCCGAACTTCCCGGCGAGCCAGCGGCCGAGCATGCGGTCGCGGCGCGATTCCGCCTTGAAGCGGATGTCCTGCTCCATCTCGAAGCGGCGCTCCTCGCCCTTCTCGCGCTTCTTGAAACTGTTGCCGCTGAAACCGCCCTTGCCCGCTCCGCCCATGGCGACGCTCCTTCGATGACGAGTGCCTTTGCGGGTGATTATGTAGCGATGTTCGCCCGCCGTGGCAACCGGCGTCTCCCCGCCGTCTCCCCGACCTCTCCTCTGGCGCCAGGCCCTTAAACCAATTATGTGATAGCCGCATGTGCACCGTGGTCATCCTGCGCCGCCCCGGCCACAACTGGCCGCTGCTGTTCGCCGCCAATCGCGACGAGATGGCGGCGAGGCCGTGGCTGCCGCCGGCTCGTCACTGGCCCGACCGGCCGCGCGTCGTCGCCGGCCAGGACACGCTCGCCGGCGGTACCTGGCTGGCCTTAAGCGATCTCGGCGTCATCGCCGGCGTGCTTAACCGGCCGGGCTCGCTGGGCCCGGCGCCGGGGTTGCGCAGCCGCGGCGAGCTGCCGCTGGAGGCGCTCGAACACGCCACCGCCGCCGACGCGGCCGAGGCGCTCACCCACATCGAGCCCAGGAGCTACCGCACCTTCAACTTGGTGGTCGCCGACGCGATGGACGCATTCTGGGTGCGCTCGGCGGAAGACGGATCACAGCACGGCGTCACCGCGACGCCGGTGCCGGAAGGGCTCTCCATGATCACCGCCCACGACATGAACGACGATGCGTCTTCACGCATCCGCCGCCACCGGCGGTTGTTCGAGCAAGCGCCGGCGCCCGACCCCGAGACCGGCGACTGGTCGGCGTGGCAGAAGCTGATGGCGAGCCGGGACTCGGACGCCGGGCCGGAAGGCGCGATGACCATCGTCACCGATACCGGCTTCGGCACCGTGTCGTCGTCGCTGCTGGCGCTGCCGAAGCGGGGGCGCAAGGGTGTCAAGCCGCGCTTCCTGTTCGCCGCCGGCCGGCCCGACCAGGCGCCCTATGGGGTGGTTTCCCTGTAGGCGGGCCGGCGCGCCGGAGGGCCGGCGTCGGTTGCGTTGTGTTGCCGGGGGTGACCTGCTATATGGGCGTTCTTCCCACCCGCCGCCCGTGAACGGACGAAACCCATGGCCAGACGCAGACAGGTTTACGAAGGCAAGGGCAAGGTCCTGTTCGAGGGACCCGAGCCCGGCACCCTGGTGCAGTACTTCAAGGACGACGCGTCCGCCGACGACAAGATCGGCACCATCACCGGCAAGGGCGTCCTCAACAACCGGATCTCCGAATACCTGATGATGCGGCTGGCCGAGATCGGCGTGCCGACTCACTTCGTGCGCCGGCTCAACATGCGCGAGCAGCTTGTCCGCGAGGTCGAGATCATCCCGATCCAGGTGGTGGTCCGCAACGTCGCCGCCGGCTCGTTCGCCAAGCGCTTCAGGCTGGCCGAGGGTGCGCCGCTGCCGCGCTCGATCATCGAGTACTATTACAAGTCGGGCGAAGGCGACAACCCGCTGATCACCGAGGAGCACATCACCGCCTTCAACTGGGCGCATCCGCACGACCTCGACGAGATGGTGCCGCTCGCCTTGCGCGTCAACGACTTCTTGACCGGCCTGTTCCTCGGCATCGGCCTGAAGCTGGTCGACGTGCGCCTCGAGTTCGGGCGGCTGTGGGACGGCGACAACGTGCGCGTCGTCGTCGCCGACGAGATCAGCCCCGACAATTGCCGGCTGTGGGACACCAAGACCAACGAGAAGATGGACAAGGACCGGTTCCGCCGCGACCTCGGCAACGTCGAGGAAGCCTACCAGGAGGTCGCCAGGCGGCTCGGCATCCTGCCCGAAGGCGGGCCACGCGACATGGCGGGCCCCGAGGTCATGCAATAGCGACGCCCGAAGGCGGCCTGGAAGATTTCGTGAAAGCGTCTCGGCCTGTGGAAAATCCCGTGAAAGCGAAAGTCCACGTCACCCTCAAACCCGGCGTTCTCGACCCGCAGGGCAAGGCGGTCGGCAACGCCCTCGCCCAGCTCGGCTTCAAGGGCGTCTCGGGCGTGCGCCAGGGCAAGTACATCGAGCTCGAATTGTCCGAGAAGGATCCGAAGAAAGCGAAGCGCCAAGTCGAGGAGATGTGCCGGAAGTTGTTGGCCAACACGGTGATCGAGGACTTCCGCGTCGACGTCGGCGAATAGGGTATGGAACGTCACCCCCGCGAAAGCGGGGGTCCAGGCTCTAAAAAACAACTGGATTCCCGCTTGCGCGGGAATGACGTTGTGGGCTTAGTTCGAGGGCGAGTGCCATGAAAGCCTGCGTCATCGTCTTCCCCGGATCCAACTGCGATCGCGACGTGCAGGTCGCGCTCCGGCAAAGCATCGGCCGCGAGCCGGCGATGGTGTGGCACGGCGACGCCGGCTTGCCGAAGTGCGACTTGATCGTGGTGCCGGGCGGCTTCTCCTACGGCGATTATCTGCGCTCGGGCGCCATGGCGGCGCACTCGCCGGTGATGCGCGACGTGGTCAGGAAAGCGAAGGCCGGCGTGCCGGTGCTCGGCATCTGCAACGGCTTCCAGATCCTGACCGAATGCGGCCTCTTGCCGGGCGTGCTGATGCGCAACGCCGGGCTCAAATTCGTGTGCAAGGACGTGCATCTGAAGGTCGAGACGACGGCGACGCCGTTCACGGGCGCTTATGAAAAGGGCCAGGTGATCCGCGTCCCCATCGCCCACATGGACGGCAACTATTTCGCCGACGACGAAACCCTCGATAGGCTCGAGGGCGAAGACCGGGTCGCCTTCCGCTACGTGGCGCCCGCCTGCGCGGCCGAAGCCGCTACGGCGCGGCGAAGGCCCGACGGCGAGTCACGCAACGATTACAATCCCAATGGCTCGGCGCGCGACATCGCCGGCATCCTCGATGAGCGCAAGAAGGTGCTCGGCTTGATGCCGCACCCGGAGCGGCTCGCCGACCCGGCGCTCGGCGGCAGCGACGGGCGGGCGATGTTCGACGGCCTGGTCAAGGCGCTCGGCTGAGCGCCGCCGTGCGAGGGGGAATGCGCCCGTGTTGATGCCGCTCCACGACGACAACCCCTTGAAGCACATCCGCTTCCAATACGTCACCGTCGCCATCATCGCGGCATGCGTCGTGGTGTTCCTGTACCAGGCCGGCCTCGGGCCCCGCGAGGGCCAGGCGTTCGTGTTCAGCTACGGCGCCATCCCGGCGGTGATCTTCGGCAAGGCGCAACTGCCGGCCGGGCTGGTGGCGTTGCCGGCGCCGCTGACGCTGGTCACCTCGATGTTCGTGCATGGCGGCATCATGCACCTGCTCGGCAACATGCTGTTCCTGTGGGTGCTCGGCGACAACGTCGAGGACGCGCTCGGCCACGTGCGCTACGTCTTCTTCTACCTGATCTGCGGCGTGCTGGCGGCGCTCACCCACGCCGGCATCGAGC
The DNA here is from genome assembly GCA_016187325.1 of Rhodospirillales bacterium. Classification (GTDB taxonomy): domain Bacteria; phylum Pseudomonadota; class Alphaproteobacteria; order Rhodospirillales; family Casp-alpha2; genus JACPJY01. The sequence continues at coordinate 3,916 of JACPJY010000268.1, forward strand.
CGGCCTCCAAGATCCCGATGGTCGGCGCGTCGGGCGCCATCTCCGGCGTCATCGGGGCGTATCTGGTGCTGCATCCGAAGGCGCCGATCAAGGTGCTGGTCTCGTACTTCATCGTCTGGATGCCGGCCTACGTGGTGCTCGGCTTCTGGGCCGGGTTCCAATTCCTCAGCGCCGCCATGGCCTCGGGCGGCGCCGGCGGCGGCGTCGCCTGGTGGGCGCACATCGGCGGGCTGATCGCCGGCGTCGCGCTGATCTTCCCGATGAAGAAGCGCGACGTGCGCCTGTTGGACCCCGGCCGCAAGCTCGATCTCGCGATGCACGTCGAGCGGAGCCACCGCGACCCCAGGCGGCCCTGGAGATAAGTGGGCGCTAGGGCGTGCCGTTCGGCAGCGTTACGGTCACCGTCGTGCCCTTGCCGATCTTGCTCTTGATCTCCAGCGAACCGCCGTGAACGGCGATCAGGGACTTGGTGATCGTCAATCCGAGGCCCCAGCCCTCCCCGCTCAGATAGGGATCGTATTCGATCCGGCTCGATGGATCGGTGATTTCGCTGAGCCGCTTGGCCGGAATGCCTTTGCCGGTATCGGCGATCTTGAACACGGTTTTTCGCTTTGACGCCGCCGCCGACACGGTGACCTTGCCGCCCGCGGGCGTGAACTTCAGCGCATTGGAGAGCAGGTTGAGAAGAATCTTATTGACCGCCCGTCGGTCGGCGTAAAGGTGTGGCAGGTTCTTGGGCGCTTTCGTCACCAGGTCGATGCCTCGCGACCGTGCTTCCTCGGCGACGATCCTCGCGCATTCCGCGATGGCTTCGCCGGCACGGAATTTCTCCTTGGTCAAGGACTGCTTGCCCGTTTCGATCGTCGACAGGTCGAGGATGTCGTTGACCAGCGCCAACAGATGTTCGGCGCTGGTGCGGATATTCTCGGCGTATTCCTCGTATTTCCTGTTGCCGAGCGGCCCGAGATACTGCTGTCTCATGAGTTCGCTGAAGCCGAGAATGGCGTTGAGCGGCGTCCTGAGATCGTGACTCATCAAGGCCATGAACTCGGACTTGGCCTGATTCGCCTGCTTGGCCTGCAATAGGGCGAGACGGCGTTCATCGTCGGCCTTTACCCTGTCGGTGATGTCGGTGCCGGTGCAACGGTAGCCGATGAATTTATTTCCGGCATCGAACATCGGTATGCCGTTGATCGACAAGTACACCACATGGCCGTCCTGGTGGATGCGCGGGTGGACGAAATTGCGGAACGGCCGGTGCGCCGCGAGGTCGGCCAGGTGGCGCCGCCAATCCTCGTCGTCGACGCCCGGTATCCCGGTTTCCTGCCGCGTCTTGCCAAGCAGCTTGTCCGGGGAGATGCCGGCGATCTCGGTGAATCGATCCGAAAAGTAGGAAAAGCGCAAGTGCTCGTCCATTTCGAAAAAGTAGTCGGAGGAAGTGCTGGCGAAATCCCTGAAACGCGCCTCGCTCCTGCGCAGCTCCTGGGTGCGATCCGCGACACGGAGTTCCAATTTGTCGCGGGACCGGGAAAGTTCCCGCTCCACCCGCTGCCGTTCGACGATTTCTTCGCGCAAGCTCTTGGCGGCTGTCTTCAGTTCCATCTCGTTGACGATGAGATGGGCCAAATCCACGAGCACTTGCGCCTGTTCATCAGTGAATTCCCTGGCCACGTGGTCGATGGCGCAGAGCGTCCCCAGGTTGAAACCGTCCTTGGTGCGCAGCGGCGCGCCGGCGTAAAAGCGGATGTTCGGCTCCTTCGTCACCAGCGGATTTTCGTTGAATCGTGGGTCCTTGGTCGCGTCGTTGACGATCATCACGTCGTCTTGCGCGATGACGTGGGCGCAGAACGCCATATCGCGGGGCGTCTCCTTGACGTTGA
>JACPJY010000269.1 GCA_016187325.1 Rhodospirillales bacterium
GCGACTCAACCCGAAGGCCGAGGGGCGGAAATAAACGGCGCGATCACTTCGGCCGCCGCCTTCAGCCCCGCGGGCGTGCCGATGTCGACGAAGGGGGCGTCGCAGACGACGGCGTTGACGCCGCCTTCCAGCAACTTCGGGAACACGTCCTTCTCCAGCGACTCCCCCGGCATCTTCGCGATCCCGTCCAGAACGGCGCGCGAGAACAGATAGACCCCGGCGTTGACGACGCCGGCACCCTTGCGCTTCGTATCTTTCTCGCGGAACGCCCGTACCCGGCCGTCCGCGCCGACGTCGACGCGGCCGAACCGCCGCGCGTCGGCGACCTCGACGCAGAGCAGCGAGGCTTGGGCGCCGGATCTGCGGTGCGCGGCGACGAAGTCGCAGAGATCGGCGCCGACGAAGCTGTCGCCGTTCATCGCCAGCACCACGTCGCTTTCCATATGCGGCCGGAGAAACCGCAGCGCGCCGGCGGTGCCGAGCGGCTTCAGCTCGACCGCGACGACGGTATCCATGCCGGTGATCGGGTGGGCCTCGAGATGCGCCGTCACCTTCTCGGCGCGATGACCGAGGCCGAGCACCAGGCGGCGGGCGCCGAACTGCTTCAGCCGCGCCACGAGGATGTCCAGGAACGGCCGCCCGCCGACGATTGCGAGCAGCTTCGGGGTGCCGCCGAGGACGCGGCGGATGCGGGTGCCGAGGCCGCCCGCCAGCACCACCGCGTCGATGTCCCGGAGGCAGGCGGCGGCCACGGACGGCCTAGACGTTCGAATAGAGCGAGTTGCGCAGCATCCGGTAGCCCTTGATCAGCTCGCCGATGCCGTCGTCGAGGGAATACTTGGGCTTGAAGCCGGTGGCCTCGATCTTGGCGTTGGAGACCACGTAGTCGCGCTTGTCCGGGTCCTCGCCGATGGCCGCCTCGACGAACTGGAACTTCGGCAGGTGCTTCTGGATGCGCTGGCACAGCTCGTGCTTCGAAATGTTGGTGTCGGAAAGCCCGACGTTGTAGGCGCCGCCGCGCATTTTCGTGAAGTTGTCGATGCCGTGCAAAAACGCCCGCGCCACGTCGCGGACGTGGATGTAGTTGCGCTTGAAGTGGCTCTCGAACAGCACTACGGCGCGGTCGTTGAGGGCGCGGTAAACGAAATCGTTGACCAGCAGGTCGATGCGCGGCCTGGGCGACATGCCGAACACGGTCGCCAATCGGAAGCTCACCGCCTCGTCGCGCCCGAGCACCGCCCGCTCGGCCTCGACCTTGTCGCGGCCGTAGCGCGACACCGGGCGCAGCGGCGATTCCTCGGTACACATGGAATCTCCCTCGCCGATGCCGTAGCCGGAGTTGGTGTTGGGGAACAGCACGCGCTGCGTTTTGCCCACGAGCTTCATCAGCATGACGACCGCGTCGCGGTTGACGGCGGTGGCGGTGATCGGGTCGCGGTCGCTCAAGGGTGCCCCGACCAGGGCGGCAAGCGGGATCACCACGTCGGCTCCTTTGAGCAGCGGCTTCACGGTCGATTCCAGCCGCGCGTCGCCGTCGACGACGTCGAACTTCGGGTGATGGCAGACGCCGGCCAGGCTCGCCTGGCGGTACATGAAGTTGTCGAGCACGGTGACGCGGTGGCCGGCCTCCAGCAGCATCGGCGCCATCACCGAGCCGAGGTAGCCGGCGCCGCCGGTGATCAGGATATGATAAGTGTCGGTCATGCCCCGTCCTCCCGCCTAAGCCTTCAACCCGTCGAGCACGTCGCGCATCCGTTCGATCTGCTTCGTGAGGTCGAACGGGTGGTTGCCGACGAAGAACCCGCGGTCGTGGGCCATGTTGGCATTGGCGAGGTCGCCGACGCAATCGTGGTCGAAGTGGCGGATGGCATCGTGGCGCGGGAAGCAGCCGCCGGTGATCATCCGGTAGCCGATGTCGGCGGTCTTCAGCGGCGCGAAAACATCGTCGCGCTCAAGCCCCGATTCGGGTCGGACGATGATGGTGAACGAGAACGACGACGTCCGTCCGTGCTCGCGCTGGATCAGGAAGCGCGCGTCGTTGCCGAAGGCGCTGCGGAACGATTGCCAGTTGGCGCGGCGTTGCTTGGTCATCGCCGGAAGTTTTTTCAACTGCTCCTGGCCGACGGCGCCGTTGATCTCCTGCGGCCGCACGTTGTAGCCGGGCAGGATGAAGCGGTAGGCCTCGGTGAAGGCATCGCCGCGCGCATCAAAGATGGCGGCCGTCGCCGGCACGTCGCGGGTCCAGCCGTGGGCGCGGAGCGCGCGCAAGAGTCCGTCGAGCTCGGCGTCGTCGGTCAGCACCATGCCGCCCTCGCCGGTGGAGATGTGATGCGAGAAGAAAAAGCTGAAGGTCGAGAGATCGCCGAAGGTACCGGTCTTCCTGCCGTCGAGCTCGGCATCCAGCGACTCGCAGTTGTCCTCGAGGAAAGCCAGGCCATGCCGGTCGGCGAAGGCGCGGACCTGATCCAACGCCGCCGGGTTGCCGAGGATGCTGACGGCGACCACGGCGCGGGTCGCGGGCGTCAGCGCCGCCTCCAGTTGCGACGTATCCACGTTGAGGGTATCGGGCTCGACGTCGACGAAGCGCAGCCGGAGGCCGTACTGCTGCAGCGGGTGATAGGTGGTGCTCCACGAGATCGCCGGCACGATCGCCTGGTCGCCGCGCTTCAACGGCCGCTCTTTCCTGTAGAACAAGCTCGCCACCGCGATCAGGTTGGCGGACGAGCCGGAATTGACCATGACGCCGAAGCGGCGGCCGTGGTAGGCGGCGAAGGCGCGCTCGAAATTCTCGACCTCGGGGCCGATGGTATAGCGGCCGCTCGCCAGCACCCGCGCGACGGCGGCGCGCTCCTCCGGCCCCCAGGTGTCGGCCGCCAGATCCCAGAACATCCGCCTCTCCCTAGACCGGCCCGGCCATATCATCCGGCCCTCGGAAACTCAACATCTTCCTGGGCTTCGGGAGGATTCAGGCGATCTGGTTGATCAGGCTGCCGCGCGGCAGGAAGCCCGGCGAGGCGGTGTTGAGGAGGCGCACGATCTCGTTGGTAATCCGGCTTCCCGGCGCCAGGCTGTCGCGCAGCACGGTCAGGTTGTCGAGGCGCGTCTCGGCAAGCGTGATGGCGGCCTCGATGCGATTCAGCGACGCCACCGCGTCGTCGCGGCTGATGGCGCTCAAGTCCTGGATGCCGAGGCCTGCGGAATCGAGCGGCTGCGGCGCGACCGTGATGCGGCCGCCGAATTGGGTGGTCTGGATGGTGACGCGGCGGGCATTGGAGGCGATCAGGTTGGCGCCGGAGACGGCGGCGCTTTCGACCAGGCTGTCGATGGCGTCCACCAGGCGGCCGCCCTGGGAGGTGATGGTGACCCCGGAGATGCGGGTGCCGCCGAGGGTGAGGTTGGTCTCGGGGCTGACCAGCCCGCGGTCGGTGGCGAGCCGGAACGCGTCGCGCAGCACCCTGAGCGCGCCGAC
>JACPJY010000270.1 GCA_016187325.1 Rhodospirillales bacterium
CGCGGGAATGACGATGAGTGCACGGTCGGGTCGATCGAGCGCCCACCACGCCGTTGCGGCGACCGGCGGGAGGGGTTAAAAGAGTGCCGGCCCGGCACCAACGGGCCGGGCATGAGGAGCCGATGGCCTATTCGGTCAAGGAAATCTACCTGACACTGCAAGGCGAAGGCTGGCACGCCGGCCGCGCGGCGGTGTTCTGCCGCTTCGCCGGCTGCAACCTGTGGTCGGGGCTGGAGCGCGACCGGGCGACGGCGACGTGCCACTTCTGCGACACCGAGTTCGTCGGCACCGATGGCCCCGGCGGCGGCACGTTCGCGACGCCGGACGCGCTCGCCGATGCGGTCGCGGCGCGGTGGCCGAAAAGCGGCAATGGGGCCGGGCGGTTCGTCGTCTGCACCGGCGGCGAGCCGTTGCTGCAGCTCGACGCGCCGTTGATCGCGGCGCTGCACGACCGCGGCCTCCAGGTGGCGGTGGAAACCAACGGCACGTTGCCGGCGCCGCAAGGGCTCGACTGGGTCTGCGTCAGCCCGAAGGCCGGCGCCGCGCTGGTGTTGCGGTCGGGCGACGAGCTGAAGCTGATCTATCCGCAGGCCGGCGCCCGGCCGGAGGCGTTCGAGGACCTGAAATTCCGTCATTTCTCCCTGCAGCCGATGGACGGCGCGGCGCGCGCTGAAAATACCCGCAAGGTCCTCGACTACTGCCTCGCGCACCCGCGCTGGCGCGTCAGCCTGCAGACCCACAAGTACTTGGGCATCCCCTGAAGCGTGGGCGCGATGGAGATATTCAGCGAGTTCACGTTCGAATCGGCGCACCTGCTGCCGAACCTGCCGAAAGGCCACAAGTGCCGGCGCCTGCACGGCCATTCGTTCAAGGTGACGGTGAGCGTCGCCGGCCCGGTCGACAAGACGACCGGCTGGGTGATGGACTTCGCCGATGTCGAGGCGGCGTGCGAGCCGGTGCGCGTCGCCCTCGACCACCGCTACCTGAACGAGATCGAGGGCCTCGCGAATCCGACCAGCGAGGTGCTGGCGCGCTGGATCTGGCAGCGCCTGAAGCCAAAGCTGCCGGCGCTGGCCGAGGTCAGGTTGTGGGAAACCTGCGCCGCCGGCTGCGTCTACCGCGGCGAGGACGGGTAGGGGGCGTAACGACTCCTGCTATCATCGCCCGGCCTTCAGCCGGCCGAAGCCGGCTTTCGGCCGGCGGAGGCCGGCGCAGCCCGGGCGATCCAGGGGTTGGCGGTAGGCGACTTTCAGCGAAAATTTTGCCGAAAACTGTTGACAAACATTCCCGAATGTTCTATATTTGTTCTTTACCCGCCGGTATCGGTGGGCCGCTCTTGGACATCGTGAATAGGATCTCGACCCCGCCGCGGCAGCGGTGGGCACCGGCGGCCATTCCCCGCCGATTGAAGGGGTGACGGCTGAAAATGATGAGAAATGATGAGATTAAAAAAATTTCCGGGGCGTGAATCGAGGCCGATCAATGGGTTAGGCGGAAAAAGCGGGCGAAAAATGATGAGACTCGGACGAGTTTTTGACGAGTTTTTGATGAGACTCGGACGAGTTTTTGACGAGGTTATGACGAGTTTCGGACGAGTTTCCGACGATAGCCGGACGAGCCGCCGACCAGGCGCGGGCGGTCGCCTCGCCGCCACGGCCGTCAACCGCGGCCGCGGTACGCCGGGACTCCCTGGTCGGGAACCCACAACCCCTTCGGTAGCCGGCCGGTCTGGTAGAACACGTCGATCGGGATGCCGCCGCGCGGATACCAATAGCCGCCGATGCGCAGCCACTTCGGTTTCGCCGCCGCGATCAGGCGCTTGGCGACGGCGAGGGTGCAGTCCTCGTGGAAGGCGCCGTGGTTGCGGAACGACGAGAGATAAAGTTTCAGCGACTTGCTCTCGACGATCAGCTTGGCGGGCACGTAATCGATGACCAGGTGCGCGAAGTCGGGCTGGCCGGTGACCGGGCACAGCGACGTGAACTCCGGCGCCGTGAAGCGCACCAGGTAATCGGCACCCGGCTGCGGGTTGGCGACCGTCTCCAGCACCGCCGCGCCGGGGCTTTCCGGGATGCGGCCGCCTTGGCCGAGCTGGGTCAGCGCCGCCAACGCGCCCGGCTTTCCGCCGGCCGCCGGCCGGACGAAGAAATCGCCGGCGGCCAGCGGCGGCTTGAGCGCTTGGCCGGCCTCGAACACCGCCTGCTGCCAGTGGTTGGAGATGTGGCCGCGCTGATGCCAGCCCTGCACCGTGCTCGCCGCGAGGCGCCGGCCGGTGAGACGCGTCAGCGCCTGGGCGAGGGCCGCGAAGCCGCCGAAGCGGTCGATGACGGTCCGGTGGGGAGTGGGCGATTGCCGCGCCATCGGCCGAATATACGTAAATTATCCGGCCGATCAACGTTTTTTACGTATGAATGGCCACCCCGGCGACGCAATTCACGCTCAATTCTCCCCTGGTTCCTTGACCGCCTGCTCGGCGGCGAAGGCGGCGGCGAAGGTTTCGAACGCGCCGGCGTTGATCGCCTGACGCATCGCCGCCATCAGGTC
>JACPJY010000271.1 GCA_016187325.1 Rhodospirillales bacterium
ATAACGTCGACGCCGTCGTCAAGACGAACGCCATCCTGGTGAAGGGTTTCCAGGACATCCACAACGTGCTGTGCGGCATCGCCCAGGCCCAGCTCGAGGAGCAGGTCGCCGCGACCAAGAAGCTGCTCGGTTGCAAGACCTTCAAGGACGTGATGGAGGCGCAAGCCGACCTCGCCAGGACCAGCTACGCCAAGGCGCTCGACGACAGCCGCAAGATCACCGATCTGTCGGTGAAGCTCGCGGAGGAAGCGACCCAGCCGATCACCAAGCGGGTCAATGTCACCGTCGAGAAGTTCTCCAAGCCGCTCGCTGCCTAACCCTCCCAAATCCCAAATTAGGCAGCATGTGATCGCCCGGTGGCGCCCCCCGCCGCCGGGCGATTTCCTTTTGCGGACGGCTAACGCGGACTAGTTAACTTCGCTGCTGCCTTTGCCGACGAGGAGCCAACCGATGGCGCCCGTGGCGGCGATGGCACCCAACACTTGAGCGGCGATGAAGCCGGGCGCATCCGCTGGCGTCAGGCCTGAGAATGTGTCGGTGAGACAGCGCGCCACGGTAACCGCGGGGTTAGCGAACGAGGTCGAGGACGTGAACCAGTAGCCGGCGGTGATGAACAGCCCAACGGCGTAGGCAAGAGCGTCGGGTCGCCAGCGCAGGCAGCCGACGATAACGGCAACGAGCCCGAAGGTGGCGACGAATTCGCCGGTCCACTGGCCGATGCCGCCGCGCTCGGTGGTCGACACTTGCAATAGCGGCTTGGCGAACATCAAGTGGGCCACGACGACGCCGACCAGCGCCCCGGCCACCTGGGCCAGAACGTAAGATGCGGCGTCCCACCAGGTGATCTGGCGCTGAAGCACGAACGCTAACGTCACCGCCGGATTGAAATGGGCGCCGGACACCGGCGCTAGGATCAGGATCAGCACCACGAGAATGGCGCCGGTGGCGATCGCATTGGCCATTAGCGCCATGCCGACGATGCCGCCGGCCAGCCGCTCGCCCATGATCCCGGAGCCGACCACGGTGGCCAGCAGCATGGCGGTGCCGAGCGCCTCGGCGGCGATCCGGCGGGTGAGAGTGAACGGCGGTTTCCCATTGCCGTCAGTCATCGCCGATGTTTCCGATCTCCATTAGCCGCCGCTTCGCCCCGGCGCCCGACAGCGCGGCCGGTGGCAACGCCAGGAAGGCCCGAATGCGAGCCTCGAGCGTGCGCACCGTGTCGTCGAACGCCGCCATTTCCCCGGGATTGCCTTCCAACCCGCCCGGGTCGGCGACACCCCAGTGGCCCGACGCCGGGCGGCCGGGCCACGCCGGGCACGCCTCGCCGGCGGCGTTGTCGCAGACGGTGATGATGAAGTCCATTTTCGGTGCCTTAGGCGCAGCGAACTCGTTCCAGCTTTTGGAGCGGGCGCCGGGAGCGGGAATGTCGCGCCGCGCCAGCGCTTGCAGGGTCTTTGGATTGACTGTGCCGGCCGGATGGCTGCCGGCGCTGTAGGCGCGGAAGCGACCTCGGCCGAGATGGTTCAGCAACGCCTCGGCGATGATGCTCCGGCACGAGTTGCCGGTACACAGGAACAGCACGTTCTTAACCGCGTCCGCCATGGTTGCCTGAATCTCCTGGTGAAGGTTATAGCTCCGCCGCCGGCGCCGGTGTTTGATATTTTGATGATGGGCCGGCGAAGGTCGATGAATCCGATTGCCAAGCGACGCCCGCCGGGCTGAACTGTCGCCGCGCGCGCGAACAAGGGCCACGGAAACGGGGAGAGGGGAGATCCATGACGACGACGCTCAGCCTCGGCTGCTGGGACTACGACCGGGTAAAGGCGGTGCTCGACGGCCGCGTCACCGTCAACGGATTCGCGCTGAAGCCGACGGTGATGGCGCCGACCGACATCTTCGCCCGCGCCTTCACCGAGGCGCCGTTCGACGTTTCCGAATTATCGCTCTCCAGCTACATGCTGCAGGTGGCGAATGGAAACTGCGCCTATGTGGCAATCCCGGCCTTCCTGTCCCGCGCCTTCCGCCACGGCGGCATCTTCGTGCGCGCCGACCGGGGCATCAAAAAGCCGAAGGACCTGCAAGGCCGGCTGGTCGGCGTGCCCGAATACCAGATGACCATGGCGATGTGGGTGCGCGGCATCCTGCAGGACGAACACGGCGTCGATTTCCGCAACATTCGTTGGCGCACTGGCGGCCTGCACCATGCCGGCCGCAAAGAGCGCCTGGCCTTGGATTTGCCGGCGGCGATGGACGTCAAGCCGATCGGCGCCACGGACACCCTCAACGGCCTGCTGGCGGCGGGCGAGCTCGACGCCGTGGTGGCGCCGACGATGCCGGCCGCGTTCCTGGCCGGTGATGCAAACGTGCGCCGCCTGTTCGCCGATCCGGTGGCGGCGGAGCGGGCGTACTACAAGAAAACGGGCATGTTCCCGATCATGCACGTGCTGGGCTTGCGCCGCACCATTGCCGACAAGCATCCGAATTTAGCCGCCGAACTGTTCCGCGCCTTCGTCAAGGCCCGCGACATGGCATTGACGGAGCTGAAGGTGACAGCGGAAGCGTCGGCCAACCGGGTGATGCTGCCGTGGTTCGCCGCCGAGTGGGAGGCGACGCGGGCGCTGATGGGCGAGGGCGTATGGACCTACGGCGTCGAGAAGAACATCAAGGAGCTGGAGGCCGCCTGCCGCTATTCGGAGGAACAAAACCTGGCGCCGCGGCGGCTCGCGGTCGACGAGCTGTTTCATCCGGCAACCCGCGATCTCGCCGACGCCTGAGCGGTGGCGATTCGCGTCCCCGGATCGGAAGCGCCGGCCGCCGGTGTCGTCGCGTGCCGGCGCCGACATTAACCATGAGTTTCCCGGGCGCCGCCGCGGCAACCGCCGTGCCGCCCGACCGGTTCCCCGGCGCCGTATAGTAAAGACAACGGAATCAGATACTTATGCGGAAAACGTCTGGATGGCGCGCGGGCTTCGCCGGGGCGTCGGCGTATGCGGGCCACCGCCGATAGCGCGCCGTGCTGCGGCGGCCCTGGACTTTTGCGCCGTCGGATAATTCACCTATATTATAGCGACCAACGATTATTATAGCGACCAACGATCGCGCGGAGCAAAAGGAAGCGGCACCGACCATGGCCGAGCCCAAACTGCCGAAGAAGCCGCCCGTGGACGTTGACGACGATGGCCCGGTGACTGGCATCGCCGTCAAGTCGCGCGCCAAGACCAAGCGGCCGGCGATGTACAAGGTCCTGATGCTGAACGACGATTACACGCCGATGGAGTTCGTCGTCCACGTGCTCGAGCGGTTCTTCCACAAGCCGCACCAGGAAGCGACGCGGATCATGCTCCACGTCCACCAGCGCGGCGTCGGCATCTGCGGCGTATTCACCTACGAAGTCGCCGAGACAAAAGTCAGCCAAGTGATGGATTTCGCTCGCCAGCATCAGCACCCCCTGCAATGCACTATCGAGAAGGATGACGACGGCGAATAGGTCTTAAATCAGGTTACAGCGGGAACGGAGAATAACAACAACATGCTGTCACGCAACCTCGAACAGACCCTGCACCGGGCGCTTGCCTACGCCACCGAGCGAAATCACGAATACGCGACGCTTGAGCATTTGCTACTGTCGCTGACCGAGGACCAGGATTCGGTCGCGGTGCTGCGCGCCTGCGGTGTTGATCTGGAGCGCCTGCACCACGAGTTGATCGACTTCCTCGACAATGAGCTCACCGACATCGGCCACGCCCGCGGCGGCGAGCCGAAACCGACCGCGGGCTTCCAGCGCGTCGTGCAACGCGCCGTCATCCATGTGCAATCGTCGGGGCGCGAGGAGGTGACCGGCGCCAATGTGCTGGTGGCGCTGTTCTCGGAGCGCGAGTCGCACGCCGTCTACTTCCTGCAGGTCCACGACATGACACGGCTGGACGCCGTCAACTACATCTCCCATGGCATCGCCAAGGTGGCCGGCGAATCGCGGCCACAGACCGTGCGCGGCGCCGACGAGGACGCGGCCGAAGACAAGGTGGTGCGCAAGGGGGAGGAGGCGCTCGATGCCTATTGCGTGAATCTCAACCGCAAGGCGGCGAAGGGGCGCATCGACCCGCTGATCGGCCGCCAGGATGAGATCGACCGCACGATCCAGATTCTCTGCCGGCGCAACAAGAACAACCCACTTTACGTCGGCGATTCCGGCGTCGGCAAGACCGCCATTGCCGAAGGCCTGGCAAAGCGGATCGTCGAGGGCGAGGTGCCCGAGGTGCTCGCCAACGCCACCATCTATGCCCTCGACATGGGGGCGCTGCTGGCCGGCACCCGCTACCGCGGCGACTTCGAGGAACGGCTTAAGAGCGTGATGAGCGAGCTCGAAAACATGCCGGGCTCGATCCTGTTCATCGACGAGATCCACACCGTCATCGGCGCTGGCGCCACTTCCGGCGGCTCCATGGATGCCTCCAACATCCTGAAGCCGGCGCTGGCTTCGGGCACGCTGCGCTGCATGGGCTCGACCACGTACAAGGAATACCGCAGCTACTTCGAGAAAGACCGGGCGCTTGCTAGGCGCTTCCAGAAGATCGACATCTACGAGCCCTCGATCGAGGACACGGTCAAGATTCTGCGCGGGCTGAAGCCCTATTTCGAGCGCCACCACCGCGTCCGCTACACGGCGGAATCCTTGCGTTCGGCGGTCGAGCTGGCGGCGCGCTACATCAACGACCGCAAGCTGCCGGACAAGGCGCTCGACGTCATCGACGAGGTGGGCGCGTCCCGGATGCTGCTGCCGCGCAACCGGCGCCGCAAGACCGTCACCGTCAAGGATGTCGAAGCCGTGGTTGCCAAGATCGCCCGCATCCCGCCGAAGAGCGTGTCACTCGACGACCGCAAGGCGCTGAAGACGCTGAAGCGCGACCTCAAGACCATGGTGTTTGGCCAGGACCAGGCAATCGACGCGCTCTCGAGCGCCATCAAGCTCGCCCGCGCCGGCCTGCGCGAGCCGGAAAAGCCGATCGGCGCGTATCTGTTCTGCGGACCTACCGGTGTCGGCAAGACCGAGGTCGCTAGGCAACTCGCCCGTACCCTCGGCGTCCAGCTGGTGCGCTTCGACATGTCGGAATACATGGAGCGCCATTCGGTGTCGCGGCTGATCGGCGCGCCGCCGGGCTACGTCGGCTTCGATCAGGGCGGGCTCCTCACCGACGCCATCGACCACCAGCCGCACTCGGTGCTGCTGCTGGACGAGATCGAGAAGGCGCACCCGGACCTGTTCAACATCCTGCTGCAGGTGATGGACCACGGCAAGCTTACCGACCACAACGGCAAGAGCGTCGACTTCCGCAACGTGATCCTGATCATGACCACCAACGCCGGCGCCGCCGAGCTCGCCAAGCCGGCGATCGGCTTCGAGCGCGAGACCCGGACTGGCGACGACATGGAGGCTATCGAGCGTATGTTCACGCCCGAGTTCCGCAACCGGCTCGACGCCATCATTACCTTCAAGGCGCTGCCGCCGGAGGTAGTGTCGCAGGTGGTGGACAAGTTCGTGCTCGAACTCGAAGCGCAACTCGGCGACCGCAACGTCGTCATCGAGTTAACCAAAGCGGCGCGCGAATGGCTGGCCAGGAAGGGCTACGACGAAAAGTTCGGCGCCCGGCCGCTAGCCCGCGTCATCCAGGAGAACATCAAGAAGCCGCTGGCCGAGGAGTTGCTGTTCGGCAAGCTGGCGAAGGGCGGCGTGGTGCTGGTCGACATTGAAGACGACAAGCCTGTGTTCGAGTATCCGGACCCGGCGAGCGCCGAGGAGTTGCTGAAACGGCGCAAGGGCAAAGAACCGGCGCTGGTCGAATAGCGCCGGCATGCTGAGGGACTTCCTCGCCGGTGTTCGCGTCCTCGACCTGAGCCAGTTCCTCCCCGGACCGTTCGCCACTCAGTTGCTCGCCGACATGGGCGCGAGCGTGCTCAAGATCGAGCCGCCGGCCGGCGATCCGCTGCGCCGCATGGACATGATGAGCGGCCGGCCGCAGCCGGAAGGAAAGCGCACCCCCTATTACGACGCCATCAATGCCGGCAAGACCGTGCTCGTCCTCGACCTCAAGTCGGACGCCGGCTGCCGAGCGTTCGTGAAGCTGCTCGCCGTCGCCGACGTACTGCTGGAATCCTACCGGCCGGGAGTGCTGAAAAGGCTCGGTTTCGGCCGCGACCGGCTGCAGGCAATCAACCCCAGGCTGGTGCACTGCGCGCTCTCCGGCTACGGCCAGAGCGGCCCCAACCGGCTGCGCTCCGGCCACGACGTCAACTACATCGCCTCGACCGGCGCCTACGCCGCCTCGGGACCGGCTGACAAGCCAGCGATGGCGTGGCCACCGGCTGCCGACTACGCCAGCGCCTTGCAGGCGGCGCTGACTATCACCGGCGCGCTCGCTGCCCGCGCCCGCACCGGCAGGGGGGCCTTTCTTGACGTCAGCCTCGCCGAATCGATGCTGGCCTGGCAGGCGTGGGGGATGACGGCGGCGACCACGGGCCAGCCGCCACGGCGCGGCGAAAATCTCCTCAACGGCGGTGCCGCCTACTACCAGATTTATGAAACCAAGGACCACCGATTCGTCACCTTGGGCGCCTTGGAGACGCATTTCTGGAGGAATTTCTGCGACGCGATGGGCCACCCCGAGTGGACGGCCCGCCAGCACGAGCCGATGCCGCAGAGGGCATTGATCGCCGAAGTGGCGGCCGCCATCGCCGCCAAGCCGCTCGCGCACTGGGAGGCGACGCTCAAGGAGGTCGATTGCTGCTACCACTCGGTGCTCGACTACGCCGAGGCGGCGGTGGACCCGCACGCCCGGGAGCGCGGGTTGATCCAGCACGGCAAGGCCGGCGGCCGCTCATGGACCGAGGTGTTGTTCCCGGCGTTCGTCGACGGCCACGCGCCGCCGCCGCGGCCATCGGTGCGCGAGGTTGACGTGGAGACGGCGCTAAAATTCTGGGATCAGGTGTGATTTTTACGCGCTGCCCGCGTTGTCACGGGCAGTCGATGTCGCCGAGCAGCCCGACCTGGGCAAAGCCGTTGGCCGACACCGCCACCGACGACCGCGGCGCCAGCTTGTAGGCTTGGCGCTCGTTGCCGCCGCCCTCGCCGTTGACCCGCTCGATCAGCGCCGCCCGGCAGCCGCCGCAGCGGTTGACCAGCGCCACCCCGGCGGCGGCGCGCTCGAGGCTGACACACGTCTCGGCGGTTTTCTTTTTGGCCGTCTTCGGCGGCTCGACCAGATTCTCGGCCGCGCCGGGCTCGCCCGGGCACGGCAGTTCGGAGGTGATGCGCGACCGGCCGGGGCCGAGGAACGGCACCTGCAGCCGCGACCCCGGCGGCAAGGTGAAGGTGCGCTGCACCGGCACGTCGTTGCCGGGGCGCTTGCGCAGGATATCGATGGTGCGGCAGGCGTTGCAGGTGTTGATCATCACCTCGCGCGAGCCTTCCGGGACGATCATGGTGCACTGATTGGGAGCACTGTGCGCCACCTTCGGCGCCAGCACCGTCAGCGCCACGGCAAACGCCAGCGCCGGCCACAACAGCCGCGCCAAGCCGTGAATGTCGTCGTAGTTCCGATGCACCCTACGCACGTCCCTTTACCCACGCCCAGGGTAGACCGGAAAGGTTAACGGAAAGTCACCCGCGGGAGGTTTCCACCTCCTATTTTTAGTCTTTATTTCCAGGTACTTGCGGGTGGCGAAACGGCGAGTGGGCGTCGAGGATCTGCATCTCGAAGGCGACGTCGCGGCGCTCGCTCGCGAGGAATCGCTCGACGGCGGCGCGCAGCGTCGGATCGGCGATCCAGTGCGCCGAATAGGTGGGGGTGGGCAGGTAGCCGCGCTGCAGCTTGTGCGGGCCTTGGGCGCCGGCCTCGACGCGCTTCAAGCCGTGGGCGATCGCGTACTCGATGGCTTGGTAATAGCAGGCCTCGAAATGCAGGAAGTTGTAGCGCGCCACCGCGCCCTTGAGCCTACCCCCAAGGACGCCCCAGGTGCGGCCGTAGAGCACATCGCCGCCTATGAGATTGAGGGCGCCGGCCACCGGCCGGCTGGCGGCGTCGCGGACGAACACCAGCACCACGCGGCGGCCTAAGCGCTCGCCGAGCAGCGAGAAGAACTCGCGGGTGAGATAGCTCGGCCCCCATTTCTTGTCCGAGGTGGCGCGGTAAAAACGATAGAACGCGTCCCAGTGGGCCTCGGTGATGTCGGCGCCGGTGAGGGCGCAAATGTCGAGGCCGTAGCCGGCGACGGCGCGGCGCTCTTTCTTGATTGCCTTGCGCTTGCGCGACGACAGCGCCGCAAGGAAATCGTCGAAGTCGCGGTAGCCGCGGTTGACCCAGTGGAATTGTTGGCCGCTTCGTAGTAGGTAGCCACGCCCACCGAGCCGCCGCCACTCGGCCTCGGTGGCGAAGTTGACGTGCACCGACGAGGCGCCGAGGCGGCTCGCCAGCGTTGCCATGACGTCCGCCAGCGCGTCGGCGAGCTCGTACTGCAGGGGCGGTGCGACATCTCCGCGCACCAGCAGCCGTGGACCGGTGACCGGCGTGAACGGCACCGCGCTGAGCAGCTTCGGGTAATAGCGGCCACCGGCGCGCTCGTAGGCCTCGGCCCAGCCCCAGTCGAACACGTACTCGCCGTAGGAGTGGCTCTTGAGATAGAGCGGCGCCGCGGCAACGAGCGCGCCCGCCTGGTCGCGGACGGCGAGGTGGCGCGGCAGCCAGCCGGTGTCGGCAGCGGCCGAGCCGGAGTCCTCGAGCGCCGACAGGAAGCCGTGCGCCGTGAACGGGTTGACGCCCCCGGCGCCAAGGCCGGAGGCCCCGCCCGCGCATGCGTCCCACTCGGCCGGCTCCACCTCGTCGATCGAGGCCAGCACGTCGATCTTGGTCGGCTCGCGTCCGTCGGGCATGGGGTAGTGTTGGGGCGGAACGGGCGAAGAGCAAGGGGGGACGGGACGCCCGCCCCGTGCACCGAGGTGGCCGTGGCAATCGCCACGGGCTACATACGTCGATATGCAAGCAAAAATGATTACAACTTATATGAGTCGTCGCCATCGAAGATTCCCCCGCCAGTTGAACGACTCGAAGGTTCCTGCTAGCGTCTAAAAAAACGGCGTGCCGCGACGGCAAGCAAGAACGCGACGTGTGGATATAGGGAGGGTGATGGGTACCAAGAATGTCTATTACCCGCGGCTGAGCCAATTCAAGAAGCGGGACAGGAACTTCGTCATCTGCATCGACGGCACGTGGAACGATCCTTCCGACGCCCAGGAGAAAGGGTCGGGCACCACCAACGTGCTCCGCTTCCACGACGCGATTTCCCGTGACGATGATTCCCATTACACCCGCTATTTTCCGGGCGTCGGCAACCAGGAACAGAATTGGCTGCTGGGTCAGGCGCTTGGTGGCGCGTTAGGCATCGGGGCGAACCGAATACGCAACGAGGCGTACGTGGCGTTGGTAACGAATTACCGCCCGGGCGATCGCATTTTCCTGCTCGGATTCAGCCGCGGCGCCGCCATCGCCAGGATGCTGGCGGTGCTCGTTCACAAGCAGGGCATTCCGGAATCCATCACCATCATCAAGGGCGACAACGGCCAGGTCGTGGATTTCGACAACGAGGGAAAGAAGACCAAGGTCGATATCGAAATACTCGGAGTCTGGGACACGGTCGCCGCGTTCGGCATACCGGTGAATCTCCTCGGCATTCCGTTCCAGAGCATCGACCTGTTCAAGGACTTCACCGTCGCCCCGAACGTCAAAAATGCGTATCACTTGCTGGCGGTGGACGAAAACCGGGATGCTTTCACGCCAGCCTTGATGAACCGGTCCCCGAAGATCGAAGAGGTGTGGTTCCCGGGGGTTCATGCGGATGTGGGCGGTGGGTACGACAAGAGGGGCCTGGCCGACGTCACCCTTCAATACATGATCGAGCGCGCCAAGAGCCGCGGCATTGTCTTTTATCAACCGGCGATCAATGCGCTGTCGCCTGATCCCGCGGGCGTGCTGCATTCGCATCGGCACCGGTCGGCCGACTACAAGATGGGGCCGCGGCAAATCGGCGTGCAAAGGAAGAACGAGATCGACCCGGCATCGAAGCCGAAAATTCATCGGTCGGTGATCGAGCGCATGGAGAAATTGGGGAGCGGGTACCGGCCCGAAAGTGTTTTGGGTCTCAAGGGGAAATACGAGGTTGTGGATGCTTGAAGGAAGTAACGCCGAACCGCTACGCGGACAAGAAGCCGAAATGGAGAAGAAGAAGAAAAGAAACATTATTCTCTGCTCGGACGGCACCGGAAACAAAGGCGGATACGGTGCCGACACCAACGTTTTCAAAATATTCAACGTCGTCGATATCCATAATGAGGAAACCGAACAAATCACGTTTTACGACGACGGAGTCGGCACCAGCACCAACAAGTTCATTCGCGCGATCACCGGTGCGTTCGGGTTAGGGTTCCGCCAGAACGTCAAGGATTTATACGAGTTCCTGGTACGAAATTACGAACCCGGGGATAAGATTTTCCTGTTCGGATTCAGCCGCGGTGCGGCGACGGTCAGGGCATTCGCCGGCATGATCCAGGAATGCGGACTTTTGGACCGTAACCACGCCGACTGCAAGAAAGGCGGCGAATTTGACGAACAGAAATTCGAGGAACAGATCGGCGAGGCAATCAAAGCTTACGTGATGCACGAATGTTGCCCAAGGCATGCCCTCGAGTTCAAGAAAAAGGCCGTAAAAGAGCCGTTGATGATCAAGATGATCGGCGTCTGGGACACGGTTTCCGCGCTTGGCTTCCCGCAGGATTGGAGCAAGATCGTCAATTGGCTGTTCCGGTTGTTGGACACGGTCACCGATTTATGGCCGCCCCTTGCCCACAATTTTTACAACTACCAGCTGGATGCCAGCGTCGAACACGTCTATCACGCACTGGCCATCGACGACGAACGGCAGACCTTTCACCCGAAAGTATGGGACGAAATCGAGCGCAAGCCTGCAAAGAAAACATGGTGCGAGAGGATGGCGCGCCTTTTTGGGAGAAAGGCTCCAAGAACGCGCACGTTTGACCGCCCGAAACACATCGAACAGGTATGGTTCGCGGGGCCCCACTCCAACGTCGGCGGCGGCTACGAGCGGGCGGGGATGTCGCTGGTGGCGCTCGACTGGATGATCGAACGCGCGATACGTCACGGCATCGTCTTGAAAAATCACGTCAAGGATGAAATCACGGCGGACGCAGACGTTCACGACAAGCTCTATGATTCCCGCGACGGCGTAGCCCTTTATTACCGGTATGCGCCGCGCGATATCGAGGCGCTGTGCGCCGGCAGGCTCGAGGGCCCCATCAAGATCCACCGCTCCGTCATCGATCGGCTGAAACGCAAAACCCTACGCTACGCGCCGACATTCTTGCCGCGCAAGTTCCAGGTCGTCGGCACGGAGCTCGATAAAAACGGCAATCCAGTCGACCGTCCAATGACGGTCGATATGGGGTCCGAAAATTCGGAAAAGGCGAAAGCATCGGGCTTCGACGAACGCAGATCGGAGGTCAACCGTTCGGTCAGAAAGGGCAAGCGGTTATACCGACTTTTCGTGGAAACGACGCTGGCCTTGATCGTCGTCGCCATATGGTTGTGGAACCATCCCCGGGTTCCCGACTTTCCGGGCGATCCGCCGGGTGGTTGGCGCGTCGTCGCCGGCCACGTTGCGGACGCGTTGCACTACGCCTTGCCCGAGTTTCTTGAACCGTTCGTCACTTACGCGGTGATCGTGAACCCATGGTTTGGACTGGCGATCGTCATGGCGCTCGCGATTTTCTACGCCTCCCGCGAAAGCATGATCAAAAGCGAGCAGGAAGCGTGCGAGAAGGTGCGGGACCTGATCGTCCAGGAGTATCGGAAGTCGGCCAAGGAGGGCCGGAAATGAGGCGGGGGAGGGACCCTTCGAATACCCTGTTCCGGGCGCGCTCCAGAGGTCTCGGAACGTCGGCAGTGGTCGGTGAAGCCTTTTACGCCGTCGTCGCGGCGGCGGTTGCGTTTGCCGCCGACGGCGTGACGAAAACTATCGTGCCCCACTATCATCGCGACTGCGCCAAGCTCGAGGGCAATGCCGCCCATAAATTCGATCGGTCCGACGACAGCGTGAGAATCGTGGTCAAGGTCGACAGTTACTGGAACGCATCGGGCTTGATCCTCGAGAAAGGCGTCACGTGCCGCATTTCAGTGAAAGATAATAACGAAACTTGGAAGGACGACACGCGAGCAGCGACCGCGGCCGGATGGTGGCCGGAAAAGGGCCTAGTTTTATTGTTCGTCACTTTTGCCGAGTCACTGATACGCGATCCACAACAGCGCCTCTACCATTTAGTGGGCGCTATTTACGGAAAGTGCGAAGACGGAAGAACCTGTGGTCGGCTGTTTCCGATCGGCCCCCGGCACCGAGTTCTCAGCCCGGCGGATGGGGAATGCTGCGCGTTTGCCAACGATCTTCCCTTGATGTACGCCAACAATTCTGGCTCGCTGACCATCCAGATCAAACGAATATAAATTTTAGCAGGCGTCGAGGAACGGCCTGAAAGAAGAGCAATGGCCTATCAATTTCGGAATTTGGTGTTCGAAGGCGGTGGCGTCAAGGGAATCGCCTACGTCGGTGCCATGGAGGTCTTGGAGCAAAAAGGGATACTCAAGGACATCAAGCGTGTCGGTGGAACCTCGGCGGGCGCCATCAATGCCGTCCTCGTGGCCACGGGTTTCTCAAACGTCGAGCAAAAAAGTTTGTTACAGAAGATAGATTTCAGGAAATTCATGGATGACAGTTTCGGAGTTGTCCGTGACACGCAGCGTCTCATCAACGAATTCGGTTGGTACAAGGGTGATTACTTTTACCGATGGATCGGCGACCGTCTTGAAGAAAAATTGAATAATCGTCAAGCGACTTTTCGCGACCTGAAGGAACAAGGCGGCCTCGACCTCTATGTATATGGCACCAATTTGAGCACGCGATTCGGCGAGGTATTTTCCGAGGAACATACGCCTCACGAGCGCATCGCCGACGCCGTGCGAATATCGATGTCGATCCCGTTGTTTTTTATGGCGGTGCGAAACCCACGGCGGGACGTTTACGTGGACGGCGGCGTTCTCAACAACTATCCCGTCAAGTTGTTTGATCGCATGAAATATATCGATGGCGCGGATCAGGCGACCATGGCTCGGGAGACCGAGTATTATCGGGTAGAGAACCAGCGCTTTCTGCCCATACGGCCTTCTGCCAGCCCATACGTTTATAATCGACAGACGCTCGGGCTTCGACTCGATTCTGCGCGCGAGATTGGGGTGTTTCGGGACCGCCGGGAACCTCCACATGTGAGGATAGACGATTTCTTCGATTATGCCCTGGCGCTTCTGGAAACGATTATGGAAAGCCAGGGTAATCAGCACCTGCACAGCGATGATTGGCAGCGGACCATTTACATCGATACGATCGGCGTCGGGACTACCAACTTCGACCTTACTGATGCGCTCAAAGCGAAGCTCGTCCAATCGGGAATCAAAGGAACGGAAGATTATTTCAGATGGTTCGAGGACATGAACAACAAGCCGGCGAACAGGGCTTGAGATGACGAAATTTGATCGGGCGCCGGTTTATTTCTGGGACGGAAATGACCATCGCCGGCAAGCTGGACATTGGTCAACGAATCATCGCGACGGGAGGAAAGAAATGAAAGCCACGTTAAGGACCGCAACGGTGGTCGTGGCGTTTAGCGTGTTAGGGGGATGCGGGAGTCTGATCGATGAGTTTTACGGACTCGATGAAGCCCCGACAGTGGACGAAGCAATTGCAAAATGTGTCGGCAAGTATGTCGGGGAAGAGGAGAAAGAGAAAATCGACGAGAGAAAAAATATTCACGACTTTCTCGATTGTTTTTTCGACCCGGAAAACAACAATAAGAACGCAAGAGTTGGCGAAGAAAATCTCCCGCTTCGCTTGCTCCGTGCCCATGCGATTGTCGGGGCGTTGGCCGTCTACGGCGCCTACAGCATGAAGTACGACCGCCTTGCCAATCGGGAAAACGCCGCCGTGTTGTTGGGGGCGATCGAGAACGCCGAGGCAAAG
Source organism: Rhodospirillales bacterium (assembly GCA_016187325.1). Lineage (GTDB taxonomy): Bacteria > Pseudomonadota > Alphaproteobacteria > Rhodospirillales > Casp-alpha2 > JACPJY01. The sequence goes on from JACPJY010000271.1 coordinate 14,128, forward strand.
CTCTGGAGTGCCAAGACGATCAGCGATAATCCGCCGCATGGGTATGTTGCGCAAGCGTACATTGATTATTTTGATCGCATCCGCCTGGTGTACAAGGTCGCGGAGGCCGCCGCTCGCCCAGGAATTATCCGGACAAGAAATATCGTACGGCGAATCATTCTCGCGGCCGGGTCTCAGAATCCGTTGGCTGTCGTCAGTACTGTCAAGGATTCGCGCCGAGCCATAGCCCGGGCATTGACCGCCCGACGGTACAGCGCCGCGTTCATCGCTGGAATTGGTGGTCTTATTGCCGAGATCAATACCAAACGCTCTGGAACGCCTAGCATCGACGACTGGAAAACCATCGACAATTTCTATCTCAAGGCGGCGTGCGAGACTCTGGCGGATATTGCTGAAGTGCCCGCGCACCGTTGTGTTCCGTCCAGGTCCTGATTGCCAGTCCCCCGACCGTTGCCGGCTCCCATGCTCCGCCGCAGACCGTTTCCCTTTCTTTTCTTCCTGATACCTCTCGTCCCGGCCGCTTTGGGCTACTCGTTGTCCACGATGTTCTCGCCCGCCAAGGTCGAATTCCTTTCCCTCGGCGCCCGGATGGCGCTGAGAGAACCCCTATTTTACAGGTACGCCGCGGATGCGGCCTTTGCGGTCAAAGCATTTTTCTTCGCGGCCACGATGCTGGGATTGGCCGTCGCGTGCATCGCCGCCATGGCGGCGTCCATGGTCATTGTATGGAAGGCGTCGAAATCAGAAAGTTACTCCCCTTGGGGTTTCTTTGCATTGGCGTGGATCGTGAGCGCCTTAGTATTCGTATTCCTATACGCGTTCGATGACGGAAGGAGCACGATCGATCACCTGGGTACGGACGTTTTCAAACTCGCGGTCGACAAGCCTTGGACGAAGCTCGGATATCCTTCCGACTTGAGGACCTGGATCAAGATAGCCAATGGCCTTGCCAGCGGCGGTGCCGTATTCGTGGCTCTCTGCATCTGCACCCTGGCCCCGCCGCCATTGCCGACGGCGCTGAATGAAACTGGGGAGACGAAAGTGATCTTGACGCGCGCCGCTCAAGAGATTGAAGAGCGCGTGCGCTCCTTGAAATACCTCCTGTTTTGGGCATCGGCCATCCTCGTTACCGGCGTTGCTAACATGCAGGCGTGGCGGGATTGGCCGACGCTCGTCCTCGACAAATGGGACAAGGCCACTTCGGCCGAGTTCAAACAGTTGGCGGCGGCCTCCGTCGGGTACGATAGCTTTCTTTTCTTCCTCATCTTGGTCGCCATGTTCCTGCCGATGGCCGTGTGGTTGCAATCGAGCGCCCAAAAACTGGGAGAGTCGGCTGCGGAATACGCAATCGCGGAGTCTGCGGCGAATTGGTTGAGTTCGAAGGGCTTGACCTTGTCCTTCAATGAAATGGCGCAACGCCTGATTGCCGTGCTGTCGCCGATTCTGGCCGCTCCGATCCTGGAGCTTGTTAAGGCGCTGGCATTATTGGGGCAGGGGGGCCTTTAGGCGCTGGCGCCGACGACGATTGCTGAAAAAACTGTCGCCCTGGCCTAAGCCGCCCATTCACCCCACCTTCGCCCACCCCTTGCTGCCTTGGTGCCCGAAATCGAACGCCTCCGGGTGCAGGATCTCGGCCATGATCTCGAGGCTTTCGGCGAGCCGCGAGCCGGGGCGGTTGAAGAAGCTGTTGGCGTCGGTGGCATAGACGCGCCCCGCGCGCACGGCGGCGAGATCGCGCCAGCCGGGCGTCGCTTGGGCCAGCGCCGCCGCCTCGGCGCGTGTTCGTTCGAGCCCGAAACCGCATGGCATGAAGATCACCACCTCAGGATCGGCGGCGCGGAGCGCCTCCCAGGTCAGCGCCGGCGCGTGGGCGCTGGCCTCGCCGAACAAATCCCGGCCGCCGGCCATGGCGACCATCTCCGGCACCCAGTTGCCGGCCGCCATCAGCGGTGCCGTCCACTCGATGCAGGCGACGGTGGGCCGCTCTTTCAGGGTCTTAGCGGCGGCGGCGATGGCGTCATTGCGGCGGGCGATGGCGGCGACCAGCGCCGCCCCGCCGTTGCCCACGTTGAGCGCCTTGGCGACCGCGAGGATGTCGTCGCGGACGCCGGCGATGGTCCGCGCCCCGAGCGATACCAGTTTCACCGGCCGGCCGCTCCAGGCGGCGACGCACGCCTCCACGTCGGCGAGGCTGACCGCGCGCACCTCGCACTGGTCCTGAGTGACGATGGTGTCGGGCTGCAGGCGCCTAAGCTCGCCCTCCAGAACCTCGTAAACGGCGAGCGCGTCCGCGACGGCGCCGCGCATCGCCTCGTCGATGGCGGCGCTGGTGCCGAAGACGTCGACCCTGGGCCGGGTGCAGACGGGAAGCCGCTCGACGCCGGGTGGAAAGTCGCATTCGTGCGACCGCCCGACCAGCCGGTCGCCACAGCCCAGCGCCGCGACGATCTCGGTGGCGCTCGGCAGCAGCGAGACGACGCGTTCCACGGTCACGAAAGCTCGAAGATTCCATCGACCTCGACGGCGACGCCGAGCGGCAGCGACGGCGCGCCGACGGCGAAGCGGGCGTGCTTGCCGGCGTCGCCGAACACCTCGGCCATCAAGTCCGAGACGCCGTTCAGCACCTTCGGGTGGTCGGTGAACCCGGCCGCGCAGGCGACGAAGCCGCCGAGCTTCACCACCCGGCGCACGCGGTCGAGGTCGCCGGCGGCCGCCGCCTTGGCCTGGGCGATCAGGTTGAGGCCGCACAGCCGTGCCGCCTGGTAGCCGTCGTCGACGCTGAGCCCGTCGCCGACGCGGCCCTTGAAGCGCACCTCGCCGTTCCACACCGGCACCTGGCCGGCGCAGAACACCAGCTTGCCGACGATCACGAATGGCACGTAGTTGGCGGCCGGTTTCGGCGCCTGCGGCAATTCGATGCCGAGCTGCTTGAGGCGGGCGTCGATGGTTCCGGGCATGGCGGGGCTCCTGGTTGGATTCCGGGGCGCGGGTTCCTAGGGCGGCGGCGACAGCGAGCGGATGCGGTCGGGAGGCGTCAGATCTTGAACGCCTGGCCTTCCTGAGGTGCCAGGCATTTGGTCTTGGAGTGGCGCTTCTTCAGCATCGCCACCGCCGCTTCGTACTTGCGGTCGATGTCGTCGTCGACCTGGTCGGGGTCGTGGTGGAACAGATACA
>JACPJY010000272.1 GCA_016187325.1 Rhodospirillales bacterium
CAATCGGACTTAGGATTGGCCCGCGTCCTGGAGGACCTCATTCAGGTGCTGATCGACAGGAAGGTGATCATGTTCACCGACTTCCCGCCGGGCGCGCAGGGGAAGCTGAGGGCGCGGCGAGGCCTGCGGCGAGAGTTCTCGGTGGTCGAGGAGCTGTTCGGCGAGCAGGAATTCGGCACCGGCGAGGGCGAGGACAGCGGCAGCGGCTATCTCTGAAGGCGGGCGCCGTCAGACGCCGAGCGCGTCGACTATCCCTTCGATGCTATCGGTGACGATGTCCCAATCCGCCTCGGCCTTCAAATCCGTTTTCTGATTCGGTCCCTACTCAGTCGGTCGCAGCACGAAGCCGGTCTTCATGCCGTGCCGCCGCGCCTGTTCCAGATCGTAATTGTGGGCGGCGACCAACATCACGCGGTCGGCTTGGCCACCGAAAAGTTCGACGGCGCCGAGATAGACCTCGGCGTCCGGCTTGTAATGGTGGAAGTTGTCGGCCGAGATGATGCAGTCCCAAGGCAGGCCGGCGTGCTTGGCCATGTTGGCGAGCAAAAAGAAGCTGCCGTTGGAAAGTGGACCGATGATGTAACGCCTCTTCAGGCGCTTCAGCCCCTTGACCGCGTCGGGCCATGGCTTCAGCCGGTGCCAGGCGCGATTGAATTCGTCCTTATCGGACTCGCTTAGGCCCTTGATGCCGAACTCGGCGACAATCTCGTCGAGCCTTTCACGCTGCAGGACGTCGTTGGTGGTCCACGGGCGCTCGCCGCTCCGCACCTTCTTCATCGCCGGGTGGTAGCCGGCCCGCCAAGCGTCGGCGAAGGCTTCCCAATCAACGCCGTCAATGCGCTTTTTTTGCGCCAGCGCCCGGCCTTCGGCGGCAACGCTGGCGCGCCAGTCGACGACCGTGCCGTAGGTGTCGAACACCAGGGCGGTGACATTGGTGAGGGTACTTGAACGGCTCACGAGGGGGCCTCCTTTCCCCCTGGGATAGCGCTTTACCGCTTCCCCGCCAACCGATTTAATTCCCTCCCATGAAATGGCGGGTGATCCAATTTTTGGCCTTGACGCTGATGCTGTCGGGCGCCGCCCTGCCGGCGGCGGCGGAAGTCGTCGATCTGGAACTGGTGCTGGCGGTCGACATCTCGGGCAGCATCGACAGGGAAGAGGCGCAGCTGCAGCGCGCCGGTTACGTCCAAGCATTGACCGATCAGCAGGTTGTGCGGACGATCAAGGCGGGTAAGCTCGGCCGCATCGCCGTCACCTATGTCGAATGGGCCGGCACTCACTATCAGACGACAGTGGTCGATTGGACGGTGATCGACGGGCCCGCGAGCGCCGCGGCGTTCGCCCAGAAACTAGCGGCGGCGCCGATCCATACCCAAATGTGGACGTCGATCAGCGGCGCCATCGAGTACGGCATGGTAAAACTACAGCAAAGCACCAACCCCGGCCGCCGCCGGGTCATCGACATCTCCGGCGACGGCCCCAACAACGACGGGGATTTTGTAACCGGCCTGCGCAACCGGGCGGTGGCGGCGGGAATCGTCATCAACGGGCTGCCGATCATCAACGACCGGCCGAGCCCGTGGGGCATGCTGCCGATGCCGGATCTCGATCTCTACTACGAAGACTGCGTCATCGGTGGCAACGGAGCGTTCCTGCTGGTCGCCAACTCGTTCCAGGATTTCGGCCGCGCCATCCGCCGCAAGCTGATCCTCGAGATCGCCGACCCTCAGCCCGACCCGGAACCCAGGGCCGGCGTTATGCTGGCATCTACCCGCGAGCGCCCGCCCTGCAATGCCGGCGAACGGCGGAGCCCCCGCATCGGCGATGAGCTATGACGCGCGCCGCCGTGGCGGCCATCACTCCGCCGCTTCCTGGTAGGCCTCCGGCGGCGGACAGGTGCAGATCAGGTTGCGGTCGCCGGCGACGTTGTCGATCCTAGCGACCGGTGGCCAGTACTTGTCGTCGTGCAGTCCCTTCAGCGGGAAGAACGCCTGCTCGCGCGAGTAAGGATGGTCCCATTCCTCGGCGAGGAGCAGATGGTGGGTGTGTGGCGCGTTCTTGAGCGGGTTGTCGTCGCGATCCATCTCGCCCTTCTCGATCGCCGCGACCTCGGCCCGGATCGCGATCATGGCGTTGCAGAAGCGGTCGAGTTCGCGCTTCGATTCGCTCTCCGTCGGCTCGATCATCAGCGTATCGGCGACCGGGAACGACATGGTAGGCGCGTGGAACCCGTAATCCACCAAGCGCTTGGCGACGTCGTCGACGGTGATCCCGGCCGATTCCTTTAGCGGCCTGAGATCGACGATGCACTCGTGTGCCACCAGGCCGTTGCGGCCGGTGTAGAGCACAGGGTAGTGGGGATCGAGCCGCTTGGCGACGTAGTTGGCGTTCAGGATCGCCACCTCGGTCGCTTTGCGCAAGCCCGCCGCACCCATCAATGTCACGTAGGCCCAGCTGATCGGCAAAATGCCGGCCGACCCCCAGGGCGCCGCCGCAACCGCGCCGATGGTCCCGTGCTCGCCGGCCGCCGGGTTGACGCCGGCGACCACCGGATGGTCGGGCAGGAACGGCGCTAAGTGCTTCAGTACGCCGATCGGCCCGACGCCCGGACCGCCGCCGCCGTGCGGGATGCAGAAGGTCTTGTGCAGATTGAGGTGCGAGACGTCGGCGCCGATCTCGCCCGGCCGGGCAACCCCCAGCATGGCGTTGAAGTTGGCGCCGTCCATGTAGACTTGGCCGCCGTTGTCGTGAACGGTGCGGCAAATATCGCGGATGGCGGTCTCGAACACGCCGTGGGTCGAGGGATAGGTAATCATCAGCGCCGCCAACCGGCCGGCGTACTCCTCGGCCTTGGTCTTGAGGTCGCCCAAGTCGACGTTGCCCTCGTCGTCGCAGGCGACCACCACCACCCGCATCCCGGCCATGTGAGCGCTCGCCGGGTTGGTGCCGTGGGCCGATGCCGGGATCAGGCACACGTCGCGGTCGCCCTGGCCGCGGCTCTCATGGTACTTGCGGATGGTTAAGAGGCCGGAGAATTCGCCCTGCGATCCGGCGTTGGGCTGCAGCGAGAAGGCGTCGAACCCAGTCGCCTCGCATAACATCGCTTCGAGGTCGTTGAACAGCTTGCGGTAGCCGAGCGCCTGATCGGGAGGCGCGAACGGATGCAGGTGCCCGAACCCGCGCCAGGTGACGGGGATCATCTCGGTGGTGGCATTGAGCTTCATGGTGCACGAGCCGAGCGGGATCATGGAGCGGTCTAGCGCCACGTCCTTGGCCGAAAGCCGGCGCAGGTAGCGCAGCATCTCGGTTTCGCCGTGGTGGGTCTGGAACACCGGATGGGTGAGGAACGCGCTGGCGCGGACCAAATCCTTAGGCAGACATTCGCCGAGCTTGGCGTCGATGTCGTCGATGGAGAGCTCCTTCGCCGCGTCGCCCGCGAACGCCCGCCACACGGTCTCGATATCGCGGCGGCGCGTCGTTTCGTCGAGCGAGACGCCGAGCCGGTCGGAGTCGCGGCGCCGCAAGTTGACGCCCAGCGTTTCGGCGCGATCGGCGATCTCCTTCGCCTTGCCGGGGGCGACGACACTGATGGTATCGAAATAGGCCTTGGTCTCGATGGTGAAACCGAGGCGACCCAGGCCTTCGGCCAGGATCCGGGTCATCCGATGCACCCGCCGGGCGATGGCGCGCAACCCTTCCGGACCGTGGTAGACGGCGTAGAACGAAGCGATGACGGCCAGCAGCACCTGCGCCGTGCAGATGTTGGAGGTCGCCTTCTCGCGGCGGATGTGCTGCTCGCGCGTCTGCAGCGCCATGCGCATGGCCGGTCGGCCCGCCTTGTCCACCGACACCCCGATGATGCGGCCGGGGGTCGAGCGCTTGAACTCGTCGCGGGTGGCAAAGAAGGCGGCGTGCGGCCCACCATAGCCCATCGGTACGCCGAACCGCTGGGCGCTGCCAACGACGATGTCGGCCCCCATCTCGCCCGGCGGCGTCAACAGCACCAAACTCAAGAGGTCGGCGGCGACCACCACCAGCGCGCCCTTGGCATGCGCCTCCTCGACGATGGCGCCGAGCGGCCGCACGTCGCCGCCGGTGCCCGGATACTGCACCAGGACGCCGAACAACTCGCGCTCGCTTAAGCCCGCCGCCGGATCGCCGACGACCACCTCGAGACCGAGCGCGCGCGCCCTGGTCTTGACCACGGCGATGGTCTGCGGATGGCAGTCGTCAGCGACGAAGAACACGTCGGCGTCGCGCTTGCACAGCCGGCGCGCCATGGCCATGGCCTCGGCGGCCGCCGTCGCCTCGTCGAGCAGCGAGGCGTTGGCAAGCTGCATGCCGGTGAGGTCGATGATCACCTGCTGAAAGTTCAACAGCGCTTCGAGCCGGCCCTGGCTGACCTCGGCCTGATACGGCGTATAGGCGGTGTACCAGCCGGGGTTCTCGAGCACGTTGCGCAGGATCACCGTCGGCAGGATGGTGCCGTAATAGCCCATCCCGATCATCGACACCCGGACCTGATTAAGATCCGCCATCGCGCGCAAAGCCGACAGCGCGTCGCGCTCGCTCTTGGCCGGCGGCAGTTTCAGCGGCTTCTTCGAAGCAATGTCCGCCGGCACGGCGCGCTGAATCAACTCGTCGAGCGAACCCAGGCCGAGCGTCGCCAGCATCTCGGCGATCTGGGCCGTGCCCGGACCGAGATGGCGGCGGACGAAATCGTCCGACCGCTCGAGCGCGCTCAAGCGGCGCTTCGGCATCAATCAAGCCCCTTCACGTAGACGGCGTACTGGTCGGCGTCCATCAAATCATTGAGCTCGCCAGCGTCACGGAGCGTCATCTTGAATAGCCACCCGTCGCCCATGGCATCGGCGTTGACCTTGCCGGGATCGCCGCCGAGCGCGCCGTTAACCTCGGTAACCGCGCCGGAAGCCGGGGCGTAGACTTCGCTCGCTGCTTTCACCGATTCGATGACCGCGGCTTCGGTGCCCTTATCCAGCTTCTTGCCGGCCTCGGGCAATTCGACGAACACGATCTCGCCGAGCTGTTCCTGGGCGTAATTGCTGATGCCGACGACGGCGGTCTTGCCGTCGACCCTGATCCATTCATGCTCTTTGGTGTATTTGACGGACATTTATTTCACCTGATCGCGGTTCATGTATTGAAATAACGCTGCTCGACGAATGGCAGCTTCACG
>JACPJY010000273.1 GCA_016187325.1 Rhodospirillales bacterium
CTGGTCGCCATGTGCGTCAACGACGTGGTCGCCGAGGGCGCCGAGCCGGTGTTGTTCATGGATTATCTGGCGACCGGCAAGCTCGACGTCGCCGCCATGCGCGACGTCGTCGCCGGCGTCGCCGAGGGCTGCCGACAGGCCGGCTGCGCGCTGATCGGCGGCGAGACGGCGGAAATGCCCGGCATGTACCCGCCCGGGCGCTACGACCTCGCCGGCTTCGCGCTCGGCGTCGTCGAGCGCGCGCGGATGTTCGACCGCGCCCGCGTCACGCCCGGCGACGTGGTGCTGGGCATCAGCTCATCGGGGCTGCACTCCAACGGCTTCTCGCTGGTGCGGCGGGTGGTCGAGGCGGCCGGCCTCGACTACGCGGCGCCGGCGCCCTTCGAAAAAGCCCGCCCGCTCGGCCGGGCGCTGCTCGATCCGACGCGTATTTACGTCAAGAGCTGCCTCAAGGCGTTGAAGACCGGCGGCGTGCGCGGCCTCGCCCACATCACCGGCGGCGGCCTGGTCGAGAACCTGCCCCGGGCGCTGCCCGACGGCCTGGTGGCGGTGCTCGACGCCGACGCGTGGGCATTGCCCAAGGTGTTCCGCTGGCTGGCCAAGGCGGGCCGGATCGCGCCGGCCGAGATGGCGCGCACCTTCAACTGCGGCATCGGCATGGCGGTGATCGCCGAGGCCGGCAAGGCGGAGCTGGTCGCCGACGCGCTGCTCGGCGTCGGCGAGTTGGTGCTGCAGATCGGCGTCGTCGAGACGGCGGCCAAGGGCGAGGCCGGCGTGGTGTTCGAGAACCTGGAGGCGGCGTGGAAGGCGTGACGGCAAGATGCTGAAGCTGGCGGTGCTGATCTCCGGGCGCGGCTCGAATTTGCAGGCGCTGATCGACGCCGGGAAGAAGAAAGACTACCCGGCCGAGATCGTGCTGGTGATCTCTAACGTCGCCGGCGCGCCGGGGCTGGCGCGGGCGAAGAAGGCCGGCATCCCGACCGAGGTGATCAGCCATAAGGCCTTCGCCGGCCGCGAGCCGTTCGACGCGATGATGACCAAGGCGATCGAGGCTTCCGGCGCCGATCTGGTCTGCCTCGCCGGCTTCATGCGGCTGCTCACCGACGAGTTCATCGCCCACTGGCGCGATAGGCTCATCAACATCCACCCGTCGCTGCTGCCGGCGTTCAAGGGCCTCAACGTGCACGAGCGGGTGGTCGAGACGGGCGCGCGGTTCACCGGCTGCACGGTGCACTTCGTGCGCCCCGAGATGGACACCGGCCCGATCATCGCCCAGGCGGTGGTGCCGGTGCGCCCCGATGACGACGCCGACACAGTGGCGGCGCGCGTGCTCGAACAGGAGCACAAGATCTATCCGATGGCGGTGAAGCTGATCGCCGAAGGCCGGGTGCGGGTGGTGAACGAGGTGGCGGTGATCGACGGTGCCACGGCGCCGACCGGCGCGCTGATCAACCCGGGGAAGGTGTAGGGAACGTCAGAGGGCGCGGCCGGCGGGTAGGATCAGCCAGCGAAGCATCTGCTTGATGGCGTCCCACGGCGACAGGTCGCGGCTTTTCAGCAAATCCACCACCCGGGGATCGGTTAACAGCGTGCGCTTCTTCTTCGGCACGCCGTAAATACAGCCGACGCGGGCTTCCAAATCCAGGAACGACAAGCCTTCGCACATCGCCGAACTTGATAGCACGGAATCGGCGCCACGGCCAGCGGCGGCAGGGTAGCGGCACGAAAAATTGAGGAGTAATCTCGAAGAAAGTTGCCAAGCGGATCAGCAAAAAACTCAAGCGTTATCGATCTATATTATCCGACGCGAAAACCCGCGATATCAGCGAGTCCGATACCGTCACCATCCTTGTCGAAATGCTGGCCGATCTTTTCGGCTATGACAAATTCACGGAAATCACCAAAGAATTTGAAATTCGCAGCACCTATTGCGACTTGGCGGTGAAAGTTGGGAGTGACGTTCGCTATTTGATCGAGGCCAAGGCCATCGGCGTCGCGCTGAAAGAAAATCACATAAAACAGGCGGTCGATTACGCCTCGAACAAGGGGATCGATTGGGTCGTCTTGACGAACGGCGTCGTCTGGCAGGTTTATAAAGTTCACTTCAAGAAGCCCGTAGACAAATCCCTGGTATGTGAAATCGATATCCTGACGGCCAATCCTCGCGATCCTCATGTCATCGAATGCTTGGCGAATCTTACCCGCGAAGGCTTCACACCATCTTCCATGGACACATTCTACCAACGCCAACAGGTTACCAGCCGTTTCGCCCTGGCGTCGTTGTTGCTCACCGAAAAGGTCCTCAAGACAGTACGACGGGAACTGCGGAAGGTTGCCCCGAAGCTAAAGATCGATATTAGGGCGCTGGAAGAAACCATTCGTGACGAGGTTTTGAAACGAGAAGTCGTGGAAAGCGATGAAGCCAAACAAGCCGCGAAGTTCATAAGAAGAGCATCGAAGGCCGCGTCGAAGGCAAAGATGAAAAAGATTGGAATCATCTCCACGTCACATCAGGCGCAAAACTCAGCAGATTCGCATGACTCTCAGCAGTTAGATTCATCTAATTCCCAGCCGAAATGCTAGATAACCTGTTTAAAAATCGGAATCACGGCAGGATTCGTATGGGCAAGGAAGTCGGGCAACTCATTGTTGATTTTGCTCTTGCGGCACTTAGCGAAACTCCTGGCGGCAGTGTTCTCAGCACCGCAATTCAATCGATCATTAAGGAACGCCTTGAAGCTGGCCGCGATATACTCATCGAAGAACTCGAATCGGCAGACCGAACTCTGTACGACGTGGCTGAAAGAGACGCATTGGCAGCCATCCTCTATCGGTATGCGCGAGCCGCCCAAGAAGGCGCTGCCCGTTTGAACCTGCGGTTAATGGCTAAAGTAGTCTCCGGGCAGGCACGTCTTGGAAATCTCATTGCCGACGAATTTCTTTATTACGCCGATTTGCTCGCATCACTCCGCCGTGAAGAGATCATCTTCATCGCAACGCTGCACAAAGTCCGAGGTCAGAAAATCGGACGCGAATTTACCGCACTGGCAGAATCCGGTTACCCAAACTTGTGGCATGAAATACATGAACAACTGATTCCATCAGTCTTTCCAGATGAGCCGACAATGCGGGCAGCGGCGTTGGCGATTGGTCGAACAGGGTTGGTTATGTCGGGTACGACGATGGATGGCCTAAGTTACTTTACGACCTCACCATTGATGGACAAGCTTCTCAAACTTGCCTCCTTTGATGACGCATTAAAATCCGAAGGATAGATCGAGTCAAAATGAGGCCTACCCCAATCACGGATGTTTCGCGATGGCTACGTCTAAAACAGCGGAAGTAGCAAAAGCAGAATATATAAAGATCATGGGCGAGCCGTTGGGAGTCGTCTTTCATGCTTTATGGCAGGATTTGGCATGGCTCCATCATAAATGGGAACAATATGTTCAATTATTTGGAACAAAACCATCGAGAGTTGACTTACTAAATTCTGCTGCGCCGCGTTTCTTCCGAGTGATTCAAGATGCCCTCTTTGAAGATACGGTTCTTCATATAACAAGATTAACCGACCCTCCAAAGAGTAGTGGTAGGGAGAATTTGACGATCCAACGGCTTCCAGCACTCGTACAGAATGATGATGTGAGAAAAACAGTATCTGATTTGGTCGAATGGACGATTCGCGAAACGCAGTTTTGCCGCGATTGGCGGAATCGCCGCATCGCACACCGCGATTTAGGGCTCGCGATTGAACAGGGTGCCGTGCCGCTGGAGCTGGCTAGTCTAGAAAAGATAAAAAAGGGGTTGAGTGCCATTGCTGATGTACTCAACGCGGTGGATTCGCATTATCGAGATTCAACCACAGTGTTTGACATTGGACTTGATAGGGGTGGCGCCGTGTCTCTGCTCTATGTCTTGGATGATGGAATAAAGGCTGAGGCTGAACGTCGAAATCGCATACGTAGCGGTCAGATTCGAGACGAAGATTGCAAATCGCGCGACCTTTAACGGAATGAAGACCGCATAATTGGGCCGTGCCGCCGCGATTTGTGTACTCCCCCTACCCCATTATCTCGTCCAGATAGAAGAAGAAGGCCATCTCGGCCTCGGCAGTTTCGGCGCCTCCCGAGCCGTGCACGGAACAGGCCCATTACTCGGCGGCGCGAACGCGCTGGGCGCGCTCGATGCGCTTGCGGCGCGGCGGCGAGTGAAGCGCCTCCCACAGGTCGTTGCGGCGCTGCACGTTGAGCCAGAAATCCGGCGTATTGCCGAAGGCGCGGGCAAGCATCAGGGCGGTGTCCGCCGTCACCGCGCGGCGGTCGTTGCAGAGCTCGTTGACCAGCTTGCGCGGCACGCCCATGGCCTCGGCGAGTGCCCCTTGCGTGATGCCGAGCGGCGCCAAAAACTCCTGGTTCAGGATTTCGCCGACGCTCACGGGCTTTCGTTCGGTCAACATGTCATGCCTCAGCGGAAACTCCGGACACTATATCAGATTCGCGCCTATTGCTCTTGCGCACGTTGCGCGCCTACTCCGCATCCTTGGCGCAGCGGACGCCGATATGCCGGTGGCCGCGCAGCGGGTTGCGCGAGAAGCCGTCGCGGAAGAAGCCGGTGAGCCGGTCGGCCGCCACGTCGAACACGTGGTCGCCGCCGCGGGTGACGCGCTCGCCGGCGGCGCGCAAGTCCTCGCGGCCATCGGCGCCGTCGTAGGGATAAGGCTTGAACAAGGTGCTCGTCCACTCGGCCATATTGCCGGCCATATGGAACACGCCCTCCGGCGTGGCGCCGGCCGGAAGGCTGCGCGCCGGCGCCGTGTCGCCGCGGGCGCGGCCGTAGACGGCGCGATCGGGCGAAGGCGGTGCCTCGCCCCACGGGTAGGTGCGCCCGTCGCGGCCGCGGGCCGCCGCCTCCCACTCGGCCTCCGTCGGCAGCCGAGCGCCGCGCCAAGCGCAGAATGCGACCGCGCCGGCCCACGTGGTTTCGGCGACCGGCCGGTCGGCGAAGCCCGACTCCGGCACGAACCGGCCGCCGCGGGCGCCGATGCGGGCGTCCTCGTCGTCGAGTTCGATGTAGGTGCGTGCGGTGGCGACCGGACCGCCGATCACCCGCTCGGCGTCGCGGCCGGCGATGTCGTCGAGGGTGAGCGCGCCGGCGGCGGCGTCGCGCTTCGGCCGCGCGTCGAGGCTATTGAGGAATGCCGTGTAATCGCCGTTAGTGGTCTCGAAGGCGTCGATCAGGAACGGCCGCAAGGCGACCACATGGCGCGGCCGGTTGCTGGCGCGGCCTTCGTCGGCGCCGATCGGGTAGGCGCCGCCGTCGATGCGCACCATCGGCGGCTGGGACCGGTCGGCGGCAACAGCCTCGACGGCGATCATGGCGACGAACGCCACCGCGACGGCGGCCGGTGACATCGCTACCCCACGATCTCGTCCGGCTTGAAGAAGAAGGCGATCTCGGCCTTGGCGTTGGCGGGGCTGTCGGAGCCGTGCACGGAGTTGGCCTCGACGTTCTCGCCGAAGTCCTTGCGGATGGTGCCCGGCGCCGCCTTCGCGGGGTCCGTGGCGCCCATCACCTCGCGGTTTTTGGCGACGGCGTCGTCGCCCTCCAGCACCTGCACCACCACCGGCCCCGACGACATGAAGGCACAGAGGTCGTTGAAGAACGGGCGTTCTTTGTGCACGGCGTAGAAGGCTTCGGCGCGCTTCCGCGTCAGGCGCAACCGCTTTTGCGCGACGATACGCAGGCTGGCCCTCTCCAGGCGGTCGTTGATGGCGCCGGTGATGTTGCGCTTGGTCGCGTTGGGCTTGATGATCGAAAGCGTCCTCTCGACGGCCATCGGCGGGTTCCCTCAAGGTTCGCGGGCGGGGCCGAGGCCCCGAGGAGCGGGCGCGCGGTTTATAGCCGCCTCGCTCGCGCCTGACAAGCGGTCAAAGCAAGGCTAACCACAGAGCACACAGAGAGCACAGAGAAAGAAAAAAACCGCGCCAGCGGCGCGGGTTGCCTCTTTCCCATTTTTCGTAATCGTCTCTGTGTTCTCTGTGATCTCTGTGGTGAAACGGAACGGCTATTTCCGGCGGGCCGGACGGGCGACTCGGGAATGGCGGCGGTCGACGCCGCCGCGGCGGCGGTCGTGGACCTGAACGGGCTTGGACGTCGCCATGAACGCCCTCAGGAACTTTTCGGCCTCCGCCGCCGGCTGCGGCCGCGAGAAGTAGTAGCCCTGGATCTCGTCGCAGCCGAGGTCGCGCAGGAACCCGAGCTGGGCCTCGTTCTCGACCCCTTCGGCGGTGATCTCCATGCCGAAGCTGTGGCCGAGGGTGGTGACGGCGCGGGCGATGGCGCCCGAGTTGGCGTTACCGTTCTTCCCCTGGCCGATGTCGTCGACGAACGTCTTGTCGATCTTGATCCGCTGCACCGGGAAGTTCTTGAGATACGCCAGACTCGAATAGCCGGTGCCGAAGTCGTCGATGGACAGCGACAGCCCCAGCTTGGCGAGGTCGTTGAACAGCCCGACGGTGCTGTCCGGGTTCTTCATCGCCAGGCTCTCGGTGATCTCGAGTTCGAGCTGGGCGGGATCGAGGCCGGTCTCGTCGAGCGCCTTCTTGATCATCGCCGTCAAGGCGACCTCGTTGAGCTGCACCGCCGACAGGTTGACCGCCACCTTGCCGGCGCCAAGGCCCAAATCGGTCCAATGCTTGTTCTGCCGGCACGCTTCCTTCAGCGCCCACTCGCCGAGCGGCACGATCAGCTTCGAACGCTCGGCGACGGCGATGAACTGGCCGGGCGGCATGAAGCCGCGCTCCGGGTGCTGCCAGCGGATCAGCGCCTCGTAGCCGGTGACGCGGTCACTGCCCAGGTGCAGCTTCGGCTGGTAGTGGAGCAGGAACTCGCCGCGCTCGATGCCCAACCGCATGTCGGCCTCGAGCTGGCGGCGGTTCTGGATGTCGTCGTTCATCTTGGCGACGAAAAAGCGATAGCCGCCGCGGCCCTCGCCCTTGCCGTGATAGAGCGCCATGTCGGCGTTGCGCAGCATCTCGTCCGGGTTGCCGGCGTCGTTGGGATAGACGGTGATGCCGATGGAGGCGCCGCTGTGCACCTGCTGGTCCTTGATATGGAACGGCGGCTGCAGACAGTCGAGCAGCTTGTGCGCCAGCACCGCGACGCCGTCGGTGTCGGCGGGCTCGACCTGGATGACGCCGAACTCGTCGCCGCCGAGTCTCGCCACCGTGTCGGAGGTGCGGATCACCGCCGACAGCCGCTCGGCGACGCCCTTCAACAGCGCGTCGCCGGCATCCAGGCCCATGGTCTCGTTGATCACCTTGAAATCGTCGAGGTCGACCAGGTGCACGGCGGCAAGCTTGCTGGTGCGCCGGGCGTGGCTCAGCACCTGCTTCAGGCGGTCCTGGAACAGCGCCCGGTTGGGAAGCCCGGTGACGTCGTCGTAGTTGACGATCTGGTCCTCGGTTTCCTTGCGCTTGGTGATGTCGCGGCCGAAGATGTTGACGTACTCGCCATTGGCGACCGACTGGATCATCAGCGCGTAGAACTTGTCGCCGCACTCCAGCTCCTCCTCGATCATCTTGCGCTCGCGGATCGCCGCCGCCACCGCCTGGCACCAGGCGACGGGCAACCGGTCGCCGGTCTCGATCTCCCACATGGCGAGCAGCGTCATCGCCGGACGGTTGGCGTAGACGACGTGGCAGTCGGCCGTCACCCGCATCACCGGGTCCGGGTTTTCCTCGGAGATGCGCGCGATCGCCTCGGTGCGCTCGAGGGCGACGATGCGCTCGGCGATCTCGCGCTTCAGCGCCTCGTTGGCGGCCAGCAGTTGCTCAAGGTTGGTCGGCATGTCGTCTCAAGAGCGGGATGGCGGTTCCGCGCCGGATTTTCCTTCCCCCGTCCCCTCGCCCAGGTTTCGAAAAAGCACGGCCGGCGCGTGGTTTGAGATTCTATCCCGCGCCGGTTCTGTGGATACTAGGGAATTCCCTATAGAATGTAGGTGACGGGGGTCACAGGTGGCCAAAACAGCCGAAAACCAAGGCAAAACGAACGCGACGCGGGCGCCGCGACGCCCCCTGGTTGACGCCGCCGGCAAGGCGCACGCGCGCGCCGCGACGGACGCCGGGACGGCGCCGCGCATCGTGTCGCTGGTGCCGAGCGTCACCGAGTTGTTGTTCGCCCTCGGGCTCGGCTCCAGCGTCGTCGGACGAACGGCGTTTTGCGTCCATCCGGCCGGCGCGGTGAAGGCCGTCACCTCGGTCGGCGGCACCAAGCGCGTCAACCTCAAGCGCCTGCTCGCGCTCGCGCCCACCCACGTCGTCGTCAACGTCGATGAGAACCCGAAGGCGCTCGCCGACGACCTCGCCGGCCGCGGCATCACGGTCGTCGTCACCCACCCGATCGAGGTCGAGGACAACGTCGCCCTCTTTCGGCTGATCGGCGGCGTGTTCGGCGCCGAGCAGGCGGCCGAAGACCTAATACGGCGCTTCGAGACGACGCTGGCCGGCGTGCGCGCCGCCGCCAAGGCCATGCCGGACCGCCGCGTGCTGTATCTGATCTGGAAGCAGCCGTGGATGACGGTCGGCGACGACACCTACGTCTCGCGGCTTTTGGCGACCGTCAACTGGAACACCGTCGGCGCCCGGACGAATGATCCTCGCGACCCGGGCGCGGGCAAACGTTATCCCGAGGTGGCGCTCACCGACGCGACGCTGCGCGACGTCGATCTGGTGCTGTTTTCGTCCGAGCCCTATGCGTTCACCGCCGCCGACGCGCGGGAATTTCGCGCCGCCTTCCCGGCCCATGCGGCGAAGGCGCGTCTGGTCGACGGCCAGATGCTGAGCTGGTACGGCAGCCGCGCCATCCCTGCCTTGGAGTATCTGGCCGCCCTGGCGCGCGTGGAAGCGTTGAGCGGCTAAAAGGTTGCGAGTTCGGCGGCCTTTAGTTACGGAAAACTGGAGCCGATTGTTCCGACAATCAAGCGTTACGATGTGCCATCAAATCATTCGCCGGTTTCTTTCAAGTCGTCGATCGCGTTTTCGCACATTTCCTTGAATTCCTTTATGATTTCCCCAGCGCCCGATGCCTGGACGAAACTTCCCAAAAAAGAATTAATGTTCTTGAAGACGCGAAATAGGGCCCGCAACGTGCGCTCTCGGATAAACGTGTCCGCCCAGGACTGAAGGATGGCGAGTTTGGCCCTTAAATGCACGCCGGTCAGGCCCGCATCCGACAGGCGCTCGACTGAAACCTCTTTGACCACTTGGCTGGCGACTTCAAAATGCGCAGTCATTTTGCCGTCGTTCCACGCCGTTCTCAAATGTGGCTGCGCCGTTTCCACGAAATTTACCTTTTCCAGGAGCTTTCCCGGTTCAAAGGTGAACTGATAAAGGAATCTTTGAAGCTGCCGGAAAAAGCTCGCTAGGAGATCGCGGTCGCTTTCCTTCGGGTCAAAACGGAACGGCATATGCCCCTCTCAGTTGTCTATTTATACGATATCACAATCAATGGAATACTAAGGACCGCGCGGCGAGAACACAACCACGCGAGGGGCTGGTCCCTAGGGGTTCTTGCCGAGGCGGCGCGCGGCTAGGTCCGCCGGCCGTCGGCGTGCAGCTTGAGGGCCAGCCAGTAGCTCTCATGCGCCGGCGTCGGCACCCCCAGCGCCCGGCCCATCTCCACCACCGCGCCGGACAGCCACTTCAGCTCCAGCCGCTTGCCGGCGGCGAGATCGTGGTACATGGAAGCGTACATCTCCGCCGGCAGGCCGTCGGCGAACGCCATGCGCCGCTCGATCAGGTCGTCGGCGAGCTTGACGCCCTTGCGGCGGGCAATCGCCAAAACTTCCTCCATGGCGCGGCGGAGCAAGGCTCGAGTCTCGGGATCCTTGCGGATCGGCCCGATCGGCAGCCGCATCGTGCAGCAGATGCCGCTGAAGGCCGAAAGGAAGATGAACTTCGACCAGATGACGGCCTCGATGTCGTCCGAAAGCGTGGCGTCGATGCCGGCTTTCCGGCACGTATCGAGCAGCGCCTCGACGCGCGGTGTGCGGCGGCCGTCCCATTCGCCGAACGCCATCGACGCCATGGTGCCGGTGTGGCGGACGACGCCCGGCCGGCCGATCACGGTGGCGATCGAGCACGAGCCGCCGATCAGCTGCGCGCGCCCGAACGCTTTCTCCAAGGTGTCGTTGGCGGTGACGCCGTTCTGCAGCGACATCACCGTGGTCTCGGGCCCGACCAGCGGCTTCATCGCTTTCGCCGCGTCATCGGTGTCGTAGAGCTTGACCGCGACGATGGCGAGGTCCACGGGTCCGATCGCGGCCGGGTCGTCGGTGGCGTTGGCCGGCTTCAGGACAATGTCGCCGAGGGCGCTTTCGATCCCGAGGCCATGCTGCCGGATCGCTTCGAGGTGGCGGCCGCGGGCGACGAAATGTACGTCGGCGCCGGCCTTGGCCAGCTTCGCCCCGAAATAGCCGCCGACGCCGCCGGCGCCGAACACTGCGATCTTCATGGATTTCTTCCCCCTGCCCGGCGCGTGCGCCTCGCCGCTCGCGGTCGCCGTGGAAACCCGCTATCTCTATTCGCGGCCCGTCTTCGGCATCTTCTCTATCGCGGGCGCGGCGGAAGGACAAGCGCATGGCCGACCAACATCCGCGGACGATGCTCAGGCTGTCGCTCTATTACGGCGCCGCCTTCGCGCTGATCGGCATTCACCTGCCGTTCTGGCCGGTGTGGCTGGCGGCGCACGGGCTGGGGCCGACGGACATCGGCGTCGTCATGGCCGTCGGCGTCGGCGTCAAGCTGATCGTCAACCCGCTGGTCGCCCATGCCGCCGACCGCCGCGGCCAGCGCCGGCCGATCATGGTCGTGTTGGCCTTGGCGTCGATGGCGGCGTTCGCGCTGTTCGGCCTCGCCGATGGGCTCGCGGCCATCCTCGCCGTCACCGTGCTGTTCTTCGCCGCGTGGGCACCGATCATGCCGCTCGCCGAAAGCCTGACGATGATGGCCGGCAGCGCCGGCGAGCTCGATTACGGCCGGGTGCGGCTGTGGGGATCGCTGGCGTTCATCGCCACCGCTGTCGGCGCCGGTTATCTGCTGAGCGGGCGTTCACCCGATCTTATTTACTGGGCGATCCTGATCACGCTCGCCGTCACCGTGGCGGCGACGCTGGGGTTGCCGGCGACGACGGCGCCGCCGGCCGCCGGCGCCCGCTTCGCGCCGTTCGAGGTGCTGCGCGACCGCCGGTTCCTGTTGTTCCTGCTCGCCGCGACGCTGATCCAGGGCAGCCACGGCGTCTATTACGCGTTCGGCACCCTCGATTGGAAGGCGTCGGGGTATTCGGAGAACGTCATCGGCTGGCTGTGGGCGGAAGGCGTACTCGCCGAGATCGTGCTGTTCGCGTACGGCGCGCGCTTGGTGCGCCGCCTCGGCCCGGCGGCGCTGATCGCGCTTGGCGGCTTCGCCGGCGCGCTCCGCTGGTGGCTGACCGGGACGTCGGACGCGCTGGCGGTGCTGGTCATGGCGCAGGCACTGCACGCCTTCACCTTCGGCGCCAGCCATCTCGGCGCCATCTATTTCATCGCCCGCCAGTTCCCGGCCGCCGTCTCGGCCTCGGCGCAGAGCCTTTATGCGGCGATCGTCGCCGGCCTCGGCATGGCGTCGAGCGCGCTATTGGCGGGGCGCCTGTACGGCGAGTTCGGCCCCAGCGCATACCTGGGTATGGCAGCGATGGCGGGCTTGGGTGGCGCCGCGGCGACGCTCTTGGTTAATCGCCGTTAATCGCCGCTGACGGCTTTTTCAACGACAATTCAAAGCCTTAAAAGGACGGCGCGGGGTGCCGCCGCGGACCCATTTACCGGATTTTAGCGATTAAACGGTGTAATTTGGAGTCGATTCGCGAAACCTGTGGGTGAATGCGCGGGTGTGAGCACAAAAACGACGACCGACGGGACGGCCTGGGGAGCAAGAGCAAGCAGGGGATGAGCCGCCATGGGTCTTGAAAAATTCCTGATGTCCTTTGGGTTCGCCAAGGACTCGCTGATCGTCGCCATCGTTTGCCTGCTAGTGCTGCTCGGCAACTTCACCGGCGGGCTGATGAGCAACATCCTGCTCGCCCAAGGCGGGCCGATTCCCGACCGCAAACTCACCGAGAAGACGTCGTTCCGGCTGGCCCTGGTGTCGGAGCTGATGCTGCTGATCTACGCCGTCTACTATCACGCGGCGGTAACGCAGAGCATCAACACGGCGCAGATCATCTACTGGGGGTTCACGCTGTTTGCGGCGCCGCTGCTGGCGGCGCTCGGCGCGCAGCTCTCCTACGTCGCGTTTTCCAAGAAGATCGACAAGCTGAAGGCCGCCCACCGCAACAAGGAACGCGCCGAACGTGCCGAAAAGAACGGCAAGTAGACCGGCCGAAACGCCTTCCCGCAACCGATCCCTGCCCCGCCTTTCCGCGCCCTGGCGGCGTCCGCGTTCCTTATCTCAGCGGTTGGCCTTGTCGCGCGCCGCGATGGCGGCGTGGCGGCGGAGCAGCGCCTCGGCGCGCTCGGCGACCGGCACGTCCACCATCTTGCCGTCGACGGCGATGGCGCCCAGCCCCTGGTCCTCGGCCGCCCGGTACGCCTCGACGATGCGCCGGGCGAGATCGATCTCGGCCGCCGAAGGCGCCATCTCCTCGTTCAGAATCGGCACCACGCTCGGGTGGATGCAGGACGCGCCCTCGAACCCGAATTTGCGCGACCGCCGGACGGTGGCGCGCACGGCGTCCAGATGCGCCGGGCAAGATCGACCTCGGCCGCCGACGGCGCCATCTCCTCGTTGAGGATCGGCACCACGCTCGGGTGGATGCAGGACGCGCCCTCGAACCCGAACTTGCGTGACCGTCGGACGGTGGCGCGCACGGCGTCCAGGTCCTGGTAGTCGGCGACGGTGCCGATGATGCCGAGCGGCATGATGCCGGCGGCGCGCGCCGCGAACAGCACCGTCAATTTCGGCAGATAGAGGGTCTCAGGATCGGGCACCATGCCGCAGGCGGCGGCGAAGTCCTCGCCGCCGAGGACGGCGGCGGCGTTGCGCGGATGCGCGGCGGCGATCTCGTTGGCCTGGAACAGCGCCTTCGGGCTTTCCACCATGACGATGAAGCGTATTGCACCTGCCTTCATGCGGTGCTTCGTCTCCAGCTTCGCCACCTTGGCGGCGAGCCGGCGCACGTGGGCCGCGTCGTCGCACTTCGGCAGCATCAGCGCCGTCACCTCCGGTATCACGGCGGCGTCGAGATCGCACAGCGACTCCGCGTCCGGGCGGTTGATGCGCACCACCACGTCGGCGCCGTCGCGGCTGACCGAGCGGGCGGAATCCTTCAGCATGGCGCGCGCCCGGTCGCGCTCCGGGGCGGGCACGCTGTCCTCCAAGTCCAGGATGATGCCGTCGGCGCCGCGGTCGTGAGCCTTGTCGATGAAGCGCCGGTTATTGGCCGGCACGTACAACAGCGAACGCCAGACGAGGACGTCTCCGGGAACGTCCGCGGGAACGCCGGCGGATTTCCCGGTGGGCTTCTTGGTGGCGGATTTGGCGGCCATCAGATCAGTGCCAGGCGTCGCCGACAGCCTCGGCGTGATGGCGTGCATCGGCGCTTCGCCGATGTCGGCATCGGGCAGCGTCACCACCACCTCGCGGGCGCGCACGTGCGCGTCGGCCAGGATGTCGGCGATGTCGTAAATGGCGCTGGCGGTGATCTCGGCCTTTTCGAACTTTTCCAGCACTTCCGCCTGGTCGCGCGCCTTGATCCAGCCGCCGACGATGGCATCGACTTCTTCGCGGTGTTTCACCCGCTCCGGGTTGGTGCGGTAGCGCGGATCGCTGATCATATCCTCGCGGCCGATGACCCGGAACACCCGCTCCGCCATCGACTGGATGGAGGCCGACAGCGCGATCCACTTGCCGTCGCGGGTGCCGTAGACGTTGCGCGGCGACGACGTGTTGGAGGCGTTGCCGAGTCGCGGCCGCGGCTTCCCCGTCACCTTATAGGCGAGCGCCTCCGGCCCGATCACCGAGAAGATCGGCTCCAACAGAGAGAGATCAATGACCTGCCCCCGGCCGTCCTTCGCCTCGACCTCCCGGAGAGCGATCATGGTCGCCATGGCGCCGTAGAGCCCGGCGATCATGTCGGCGAGCGCGAGCGGTGGCAGCAGCGGCTCGCGGTCGGGAAAGCCGTTGCGCGACGCGAAGCCCGACAGCGCCTCCACCACCGAGCCAAAGCCGGGGCGGTCCTTGTAGGGTCCGGTCTGGCCGAAGCCGGAGATGCGCACGATCACCAGCTTCGGGTTGCGCCGATGCAGCGTCTTCGGGGCAAGCCCCATCTCCTCCAGCCGGCCGGGGCGGAAGTTCTCGACCAGGACATGGGCGTTCGCCGCCATGTCGAGGAGGATCTTTATCGCGTCCGGCTCGCGCAGGTTCAGGGTCAGGCTCTTCTTGTTGCGGGCGTACACCTTCCAGTGGCCGGGCACGCTCTTGTCCTGCCAGAAACGCAGCGGATCGCCCTTGTCCGGCGGCTCGACCTTGATCACCTCGGCGCCGAAGTCGGCGAGCTGCAGGGTCAGCATGTTGCCGCTGACCAGCCGCGACAGATCCAGCACGCGCACGCCGGCGAGCGGGCCTTGGTTCTCGGGATCGAATGCGGCCACGGGCGGCGCCTCAGATGGTGCCGACCGGCGTCACCGGCGAGCCGACGGCGCCCGGCATCCGGAGCGGCGGCGCCGTCAGCAGGAACCGGAAACGCTTGCGCTTGGCGAGCGCCCGGGCGAGCTCGGCAAGATACCACAGCTCGCCCAGGTTGACGCCGAGCCGGAACAGGCAGTGGCGGTGCAGCGGCAGGCGCGAGTGGCCGCCCTGGGTGTCGCCCATGCGCCGCGAATCCTCGACGCCCATGTTGTCGGAAACGATCGCCACGACGCCGGAATCGGTGATCCATTGCAGCAGCTTCGGATCGTAGCCGTCGAGCACCGCGCACGACGCGTGCAGCCTCTCGGCGTCGGGCTTGCCCTTCATGCCCACGATCATGTCGTCCCAGCCGGCGTGGATGGCCAGGATGTCTCCTTGCTCGACCGTGATGCCGTCCTTGCGGAACACCTCCATCAATTGCGCGTAGTTGACGGCGACGCGCTCGTCGCCGAAGTGCTTGGCAAGATCGACCATGACGCCGCGCCCCTGCATGCACGTCTTGGCGACGTTTTCGATGCCGAGCGCGCGGGCCCCCAGCTTGCCGTCGCCGGGCTCGCCGCCGATATGCTCGCCGGGCCGGTAGCCGTTGTAGTAGACCGGCTCCGGCTCGCCGTCGCCGTCGGCGTCGAACAGCGCGCCGACGTGAGCGAGGCTGTCCCACTGGGTCGAATACTGGCTGTACAGCAGCACCGCCTCGTCGCAGCTGACGTCCATGTTGCCCGGGTGCTGGTGGCGCCAGACGTAGTTGAAGTAGACGCCGTTCTTCTCGAACACCGGCTGCAGCTTGGGCGGATGGCGTTTCGGGTTGACGGCGTTGCCGCCCGGCAGGTCCAACGGCAGGCTGAGGCAGAACGTCAACCCTTCCTTGACTTCGGCCACCGCCCGCTTGATCCGCTCCGGAGTCAACAAGTTGAGACGCCCGAGCTGGTCGTCGTCGCCCCAGTCGCCCCAGGTCGAGCCCTCGGGACGTTGTTTCCAACGCTTGGCCATGCCGTCCTCCCTGACGCCGGCGCCGTTTAGAGCCCGCGCCGTCCTCTTGCAACGCCGATCATAGTCGGCACGCGTATATAAAAGATGACATATGT
>JACPJY010000037.1 GCA_016187325.1 Rhodospirillales bacterium
CCGAGCCCGGCGGCACGCTGTGCATGTGACTTTCGTTGATGACCTCGAGATGGCTCGGTTTCAGCGAGGCGCTGATTTTGCTCTCGATGGTGCGTTGCATGGTCACGGGCATTCTCCTGTCGCGGCCACGGCGAACCTTCGCCGGCCAACAAAGTAACATACCCCAGCGGGGGCGGCGAACCGTTGCGGGATGCGCGCCGCCCGTCGTCCGCGAGCGTGCTCTCGATGTATGAACGGGGACGCCGCTAGGCAAGGGCGGACAGCCGGGTTTCGCGGTACGGCGACGGTGCCGTCGGAGCGCCAAAACCGGGCCCGAAAACGGGACAACGGCCGCTTGCCCTGGGCGGTCATTGGCGGTATTCATTCCCCCGATGTTGGGAGTCTCGTGAGGACGCGATGAGACGAGCGTCCGACTGGGCGGAGACCTAAGTTTCCCCACGTCTGAGGATGACGTTCGAGGAAGACGCCCAAGGATGACGCCGTCTTGGCCAAGGTCGCATCGGGGGATTTTGACGGTCCGCCCGTGGTTGTTGGACCAGGGGCGGTGTGCGCATCGCCGGCGCGTACGCACGCAGGAGACCCATCGATGACCGCTGCCCAACCTGCCACGGCCATGAAAACCTCCCCCGAGAGTTCCGTCAGCCACGCCGAGATGGCCAACGCCATCCGCTTCCTGGCCGCCGACGCGGTCGAGAAGGCGAATTCCGGCCACCCTGGGATGCCGATGGGCATGGCCGACGCGGCAACCGTGCTGTTTTCGCGCTTCCTCAAGTTCGACTCGGCGGCGCCAGAGTGGCACGACCGTGATCGCTTCGTGCTGTCGGCCGGCCACGGTTCGATGCTGCTGTATGCGCTCCTGTATCTCACCGGCTACGCCGACATGAGCATCGACGAAATCAAGAATTTCCGCCAGCTCGGCTCGCGCACCCCCGGCCATCCCGAATTCGGCCACGCCGCCGGCATCGAGACCACCACCGGCCCGCTGGGGCAGGGGCTGGCCAACGCCGTCGGCATGGCGCTCGCGGAAAGGCTGCTCAACGCCCGCTTCGGCGACAAACTGGTCGACCATTACACCTACGCCGTCGCCGGCGACGGCTGCCTGATGGAAGGCATCAGCCACGAAGCCATCTCGCTTGCCGGGCACCTGAAGCTCGGCCGCCTGATCGTGCTGTTCGACGACAACCACGTCAGCATCGACGGCCCGACCTCGCTGGCCGTCGGCGACGACCAGCTGGCGCGCTTCAAGGCGTGCGGCTGGCACGTGCAGGCGGTCGATGGGCACGACCCGGAAGCCGTCGCCCAGGCCATCGAAAAGGCCCGAAAAGCCAGGGAGCCGTCGCTGATCGCGTGCCGCACGGTGATCGGCTTTGGCGCGCCGAAGAAAGCCGGCACCGCCGCCACCCACGGCGCGCCGCTCGGCGCCGACGAGGTTGCCGGCGCCCGCGCCAAGCTGGGTTGGACGCACGCTCCGTTCGTGGTGCCGTCGGAAATTCTCGCCGCGTGGCGGCGCATCGGCGGCCGCGGTCGCGCCGAGCGCGAGGCGTGGCAGGCGCGGCTGAAGGCGGCGGCCAAGGACGTGCGCGCCGAGTTCGAGCGCCGCATGCGGGGCGCGCTCGCCGATGGCTGGCGGAAGGCGCTGATCGAGCACAAGCGCAAGGTCGCCGCCGAGGCGCCCAAGTGGGCGACCCGCAAGGCTTCGGGCGAGGCCCTGGAGGTGCTGACGGCTGCCATTCCGGAGCTGCTCGGCGGCTCCGCCGACCTGACCGGCTCGGTCAACACCATGACGACGGTCACCAAGCCCGTCACGGCGGGCGATTTTGGCGGCCGCTATTTGCATTACGGAGTGCGGGAGCACGCCATGGCGGCGGCAATGAACGGCATCGCGCTGCACGGCGGCCTGATCCCCTACGGCGGCACGTTCCTGGTTTTCGCCGACTATATGCGCCCGGCGATGCGCCTGTCGGCACTGATGGGGCAGCGGGTGATCTACGTGCTGACCCACGATTCGATAGGGCTCGGCGAGGACGGCCCGACCCACCAGGCGGTGGAGACGCTGGCGTCGCTGAGGGCGATCCCGAATTTCCACGTCTACCGCCCGGCCGACGCGGTCGAGACCGCCGAATGCTGGGCGCTCGCGCTGGAGCGCGCCAACGGGCCATCCGGGCTGGTGCTGACCCGTCAGGGACTGCCGGCGGTGCGCACCCGGCACACCGACGACAACCTGTGCGCCAAGGGTGCCTACCTGCTGGCCGATGCCGAAGGCGGCGCCCGCCGGGCGACCATCCTGGCCACCGGCTCGGAGGTTTCGATCGCGCTGGAGACACGCAAGCGCTTGGCCGCCGAGGGCATCCGCTCTGCCGTCGTGTCGATGCCGTGCTGGGAGCTGTTCGACGACCAGGACGACGCCTACAAGGCCAAGGTGCTGGGCGCCGGCGGCGCCCGCGTCGCCGTCGAGGCGGCGGTGCGGCTCGGCTGGGACAAGTACATTGGCGCGTCCGGCGGCTTCGTCGGCATGACCGGCTTCGGCGCTTCGGCGCCCGGGGAAAAGCTGTTCCCGCATTTCGGGATCACCGCCGAGGCGGTGGTCGCCGAGGTCAAGAAACGGATGCACTAAAGCACTTCGAGAGCAGTGGAGAACGACGATGGATCTGGACAAGCTGGCGAAGACCGCCAACGCCATGGTGGCCGACAACAAGGGCCTGCTGGCAGCCGACGAGAGCACGGGGACGATGGGCAAGCGGCTGCAATCCATCGGCGTCGAAAACGTCGAGAGCAAACGCCGCGATTTCCGCGAGCTGCTGGTCCGCGCCAAGGGCCTGGGCCAGTTCATCAGCGGCGTCATCCTGTATGACGAGACACTGCGCCAGAAAGCCGCCGACGGCACGCCGATGGTGAAGCTGATGCAGGGCCAGCGCATCATCCCCGGCATCAAGGTCGATACCGGCGCCAAGGACTTGGCCGGCGCTTCCGGCGAGAAAGTCACCGAGGGCCTCGACGGGCTCACCGAGCGGGTCGCCGAATACGTCAAGCTCGGCGCCCGCTTCGCCAAGTGGCGCGCCGTCATCACCATCGGCCCGCACTTGCCGAGCCGCCACTGCCAGCACGTCAATGCGCACGCGCTCGCGCGCTACGCCAAGATCTGCCAGGAAGGCGGGCTGACCCCGATCGTCGAGCCCGAGGTGATGATGGACGGCGACCACGACATCGACCGCTGCGACCGCGTCACCACCCAGACCCTGAACGCCGTGTTCGACGAGCTGTTCGCCCAGGACGTCGCGCTCGAAGGCATGATCCTGAAGCCGAACATGGTGATCGCCGGCACGGAATGCAAAAAGCAGGCGGGTATCGACGAGGTCGCCGAGCGCACCGTGCTGTGCATGAAGCGCTGCGTGCCGTCGGCGGTGCCGGGCCTGATGTTCCTGTCCGGCGGCCAAAGCGAGGAGGAAGCGACGGCGCGCCTCAACGCGATGAACGCCAAGTTCGGCTCGACGCCCTGGAAGCTCAGCTTCTCCTACGGGCGCGCCCTGCAGCAGAGCTGCCTAAAGGCGTGGAAGGGCGACCAAGCCAACGTCGCCGCCGCCCAAGCGGCATTGCTCGAGCGCGCGCGCGCCAACAGCGCCGCCTGCGCCGGCGCCTACAAAAAGAAGGCCGCCTGAAGCCGCGGGCGCGAAAAGGGAACCCATGGCCGCCGCCATCAAGATCGCGCCGTCTATCCTGTCCGCCGATTTCGCCAGGCTGGGCGACGAGGTCCGCGCCATCGACAAGGCGGGATGCGACTACGTCCATATCGACGTCATGGACGGCCATTTCGTCCCCAACCTGACCTTCGGACCGCCGGTGATCAAGGGCATTCGGCCGATGACCCGCAAGGTGTTCGATGTGCACCTGATGATCAACCCGGCGCAGCCCCACCTGCAGGCTTATGCCGACGCCGGCGCCGACATCATCACCGTGCA